>JAYUAJ010000453.1:0-17024 GCA_043741375.1 Hyphomicrobiaceae bacterium
ACTATGGCGAGCAGCTGACGAGCGGACGCAGTCTGGCTGATATCGAGGGCCAGCCCGATCTTATCGCCAGCGTGACGCTACCCGAAATCAACGATATCCTGGCGTCGGCCTTGTCCAACCATTGCTACCTGACGGCGGTACTTGCCCCAACGGGGGGCTCCCTTGACGGCGGGTCGGTGGTCCGTGCTACGGCACGCACCTCGGACGGAGTGCGATGACTATGACCGCCCGGCTCGTTCGCATTTTCATGGTAGTGGCCGTGGCGGCACTATGCGGCCCGGCTCAGGCTGCCACGTCGGCACGCGAAATCGTGACGCCGCTTGGCCTGAGGGTCTGGCTGGTCGAAGATCACAGCGCCCCCCTGCTCACGATCGGCTTCCGCTTCGCCGGCGGCTCGGCGCAGGACCCAGTTGGCAAGTCTGGCCTCGCCCACCTAACGGCGGAGACCTTTCTGCAGGGGGCTGGAGCGCTTTCCGCCGACGCGTTTCTCAGGGCCTGGAACGATTTGGGAGCCGAGCTGAATTTCGAGGCCCGTAACGAGACGCTGCGGGGCACGTTGAAGGTGCTGACGCAGGATCGGGACCGGACGGGCAACCTGTTGGCTTTGGCGGTAGCGGAACCTAATCTCACGCCCGAGGCGCTGGGCGATGCGCGCGACCAGGTGCTGGCCGATCTTGAGCAACTCGCCACCGAACCCGAGTCGATGGGTTACGCGGCTTACGGACGTCTTGCCTACGGTGACCACCCGTTGGTGCGGCCGATCCATGGCACGGTGCAGGACGTTAACGCGATAACGGTCGCTGACATTTTGCAGTTTCGCCAACGCGTGATGGTCCGCGATGGCCTGACGCTATCGGCCGTCGGCGACCTCACCGCACCCCAGGCCGGCGCCTTACTTGATCGCGTGTTCGGGGCGCTGCCGCTGCACGGTGAGGCCTCGGCTTTGCCGTCGCCCGGCGTGCCGAGTACCCAACGTCTGGACATCCCGCTCGCGGCCAGCGAGGCCGAGGTGGTGTTCGGAATTGGCCTCGGCGAACTCACCCCCCGCGCCCGCGACGTCGGCGATCTGCTGAACTACACGCTCGGCGGTAGCGCGTTCACGTCCCGGCTGTACCGCCAGATCCGCGACCGGCGCGGCCTCGCCTATTCGATAGGCACCAGCCTCGACAATTACAGCGTCATCAGCGATATCACCGGAAGCTTCGGGGCGGAACCGGGCAAGGCCGAGCAGGCGATCGCGCTAGTTCGCGAGGAACTCGCCAAATTGGCGACGGATGGCCCAAGCGATACCGAAATCGAGGAAGCCAAGGCCGCATTGGCTGGGCAGTACCTGCGCGGGCTGATCCGGAAGGTTGATCTCGCCAACGAATTGACCCTTCGGATGGCGCAAGGCTTTGAGCCCGATTATGTAGCAGCCTATGCCGGGCGCCTCGCCGCGATTGCACCAGCCGAGGTGCGCGCCTTCGCGCGTGGGGTGCCCTGGCTCGACCGGTTGATCGTGGTGACGGTTGGCGCCCGGACCGACCCCACTGGCCGGCGCGAACCGGTGACGGGTGAAAGATCGCGCGCGCCTGCTTTGCCGGGCAAAGAGCCCTAGTTTAGTCACATTAGACCACACTATGAAGCCCGACTGGCGGATTCGGGCCGGCTGGTGGCAAGCCCACCGCTGCGGTCCGAATGACTGCTGTTAAGCGCGATCACATCTCACCCGCGGACGGCATAACGCAGCATGACAGAACTTGTCTCAGTTGTGGCGACCCTTGCCCCTGCGCCCTTGGCGCTGCTGCTTGCCGACACCGCAAACGCCATCACCGATGTCCTCAATCAGGTCACCACGCCGGGGGACAATCTTTCTTTCGTGACGCTGTTTCTGCAGGCCAGCCGCACCGTCCAGGTCGTCATGACCGGGCTGATCATCGCCTCGGTGTGGTCGTGGGCTATCATCGTGGAAAAGCTTTTCTCGTTCAGCCGCGCCCGCTCCGAGAGCAACAAGTTCGAGGCGTTGTTCTGGTCCGGTCAGCCGCTTGACGACCTGTATGGTTCACTGTCACGGCAGCGCACCTCCGCCATGAGTGCGCTGTTCGTAGCCGCGATGCGCGAGTGGAAACGCAGTGTTGATGGTAATCCCAAGACGCTGCGGGGCATTCTGCTGCGGGTCGAAAAAGTGATGGACGTTACCATTTCACGCGAACTGGAGCGGCTGGAGAATCGCCTGCTGTTCCTGGCCACGGTCGGCAGCACCGCGCCGTTCATCGGCCTGTTCGGCACCGTCTGGGGCATCATGACCAGCTTTCAAGCCATCGCAGTCAGCAAGAACACCAATCTTGCCGCCGTTGCGCCAGGCATTTCGGAAGCGCTGTTTGCGACTGCCCTCGGCCTTCTCGCGGCCATTCCATCGGTGATTTTCTACAACAAGTTCTCCAGCGAAGCCGCGCGCATCGAACAGCGCCTGGGCGGCTTTGCCGACGAGTTCGCCGCCATTGTGTCACGTCAAGTCGACACGAAGATGTAAGGCCGCACACAGATGGCTGCCTCACTCGACACCGATGACGCCGGCGGGGCGCGAAAAAAGCGTGGCCGCGGCCGCAAACGTCGGCGCCCGATGTCGGAAATCAACGTTACGCCCATGGTGGACGTGATGCTGGTGCTGCTGATCATCTTCATGGTGACGGCGCCGCTGCTCACGGTGGGCGTGCCGGTGGAACTGCCCAAGACCGACGCCAAACAGCTCTCGACCTCCAAAGACGCGCCCTTGACCGTCACGGTCGACAAGGACGGCTCGATCCATCTCGGCGCCAGCGCGGACAAGAGCGAGGATGTAAAATTGGCCGACCTGACCAGCAAACTCACGGCCATCGCGACCGCGCGTAACCTGGGCGGCGTCGACGAACAGGTTTACATTCGCGGCTCCAAGGATATCGACTACGGCACCGTGATGAAAGTGATGGGCCGCCTCAGCAACGCCGGCTTTCACAAGGTCTCGCTGGTGACCGACATTGAGGACAAATCGTGAGAAAACAGGGAGTAGGGAATAGGGAACAGAGAACAGGGAATGGGAAACGTGTTGCGCGCGCACCGGCTTCCTCTTCCCTATTCCCTACTCCCTATTCCCTCATCTAAATGCGCTTCGGCCTACCGATATCGATCGTCCTGCATCTGGCGATCCTGATCTGGGCGACGATCTCGATTGGATCGGCGAAGCCGCCGATCGTGCCAGATCCGATTCCGGTCAACGTTTCGATGCTGACGGCGGCGGAGTTCGCCAATCTGCGCAAGGGCAGCGAAACATCCAAAGCTAAAACCACAGCGGCCACGCCGAAGGAGGCTGAGCCCGCTGACGCACCGCCGGTCAAAGCCAAGCGCAAGGCCGACGTGGCGCCCACCCCTAAGCAAGATTTGGTGCCCAAAGCCGAGCCGGAGCCGCCACAGCCGGCGCCTCCCAAACCCGAGCCCCCAAAGCCCGAGCCGCCCAAGCCGGAGCCCGATCCTCCCGAGCCCGACCCCATCGCGGAGCAATTGGCCAAGCCCGAGCCCAAGAAGCCCGAGCCGGTGAAGGCAGAGCCACCCAAATCTGATCCGATCACAGAGCAGTTGGCCAAGCCTGTGCCCAAAAAGTCCGAGCCGCCCAAGCCGGACCCCGCCAAGGCCGACCCGATCGCCGAAAAACTGAAGAAGATCGCCGCGCTTGAGCCCCCGGTAAGCAAGGAGCCGCCCAAGAAAGCGCCGAAAAAGAAGGGTTTCGACATCACCAAGCTGCAGGCGCAAATCAACCAGCTGCCCGACGCCGCCCCGGACGGTGGATCCGACGGCACGCCAGATCCCCAGGCCAAGACCACCGCGGCCGCTATCGGAGTCAAGAAGCCGACGGGCACGCAGCTTTCGGCCACCGAGAGCCAAATGTTCCTCGGCATTTTCGGCAGCAAGGTGAAAACCTGCTGGACCGTGCTCGCCGGCGCCACCGACGCGCGCGATCTGGTTGTGCCGGTCAGCTTCGACCTCGGCCAAGACGGCCGCCTCTTGTCCGAACCCGTCGTCACGGGCGCCAGTTCCTCGCCCCTGTTCGCGCTGGCCGCCGAAAACGTCGTCCACGCTATAAAACAGTGCGAGCCCTACGCACTACCGCCGGCCTCTTACGATAAATGGCGCCATTGGGAGATTGACTTCGATCCGCGGGCGATGTTTGGGGGGTAGATGCGGCTCAGCGGCAGCGGACTACAACCAGTCTTCGAATTTGAGGCCTTCTCAAAATCTGCGATGCAGAGCCCCGCCGCCCAACGTTCCCAGCTCCGCCAGCTGCGGATCGAACCAAGCGAGGCCGCACTTCCACGAACCCGGCGCGGACCTTGCCCCGCCGCACTCCACCCGTCACAAAAACCCCTTGATAGCGGTGTGTGTCTGGCTTGCCACGGGCGCGGCCCGTCGTTAACGATTCGATTCGGTGCTGATTCGGGCCGTCTGAGAGAGGGAGATTGCGGCTGTGCGATTGAGTGCGTTGCGGTCGTTGGGTTTTGTAGTGCGGGCGGGCCTCGCGGCCGTGAGCCTCGCCGTGTTGACGGTGATCGCCCCGCAAACAGCGCTGTCCCAAGTCAAAGGCACCGTCACCGAAGGCAACATCAATCCCTTGCGCATCGCCGTCGCGCCGTTTGCGCCCGGCGCCGCTTCGGACGGCGAACTCTCGGCGGGTGTATCCGGCGTCATCGCCGCTGATCTTGAGCGCTCCGGGCTGTTCGCCCCGCTCGATCCGGCCTCGTTCATCGAGCATGTCTCCAACCCGAACCAGCCGCCGCGCTTTGCCGATTGGCAGGCGATCAGCGCGCAGGCGCTGGTAGTTGGCGGCGCCAGCACGCTGCCCGACGGCCGCCTCCGGGCCGAATTCCGGCTTTGGGACCCTTACACGGCCAAGCAGCTCGCTGGGCAGCAGTTCGCTGTGCGGGCCGACAATTGGCGACGGCTGGGTCACATCATCGCCGACGCTATTTATCAGCGCATGACCGGCGAGAAGGGCTACTTCGACACCCGTGTGGTGTTTATCGACGAGACTGGGCCTAAGGACAATCGCGTCAAGCGACTCGCCGTGATGGACCAGGATGGGTTCAACATGCGCGTGCTGACGCAGGGCAAGGACCTGATCCTGACGCCGCGTTTCAGCCCGACCAGCCAGCAGGTCGTCTATACCGCTTTCGAGAAGGGCAATCCGCGCGTCTATATCCAGGACCTGGTGACCGGCCAGCGCAGCGTAGTGGGCAACTTCGACGGCATGACCTTCGCCCCGCATTTCTCGCCAGACGGCCAGCGCGTGATCTTCAGCCTGCAGCAGGCCAGCACCTCGAGCATCTTTGAGTATGACCTCGGGTCGCGCCAAGCCCGGCAGGTGACGGCCTCGCAGGGCCTGGACACTAGCCCCAGCTATTCGCCCGACAGCCGCCAGATCGTGTTCGAAAGCGACCGCGACGGGACGCAGCAGCTGTTCGTAATGAATGCCGATGGCGCTGGGCAGCATCGCCTCAGCACCGGCGAAGGGCGCTATTCAACGCCTATCTGGTCGCCGCGCGGCGATCTCATCGCCTTCACCAAAATGCTGGATGGCCGCTTCCTGATCGGCGTCATGCGCCCGGACGGCACCGGCGAACGCATCCTGACCGGCGGATTCCACAATGAGGGGCCGACGTGGGCCCCCAACGGCCGCGTGCTCATGTTTTTCCGCGAGTCCCAGGGGGCCAGCGGCGGGCCTAAACTCTTCACGATTGATCTGACCGGCTATAACGAGCGCCAGATACCCACACCCCATTTCGGCTCTGACCCCGCTTGGTCACCCAGGGTTAATTGATTTTTATACGACTCGCGGTACTTATCCTCCTAAGGGCGCGTTTGCTCGCTGAGCGTAATTCGGCAGCTGTTGTCCCCCCATCCTTATGTGATGTCACTTAGGGCTGGGACTTGAGCGCCGGCGTTGCATTTGCGCACCAATCGTGTCGGAAACGAGACCCGTTCTCTCGCTTTGGCTTGTATTGGTCGGGTAGCGCCGGTAATCCGGATATGGCGATTGCCGTTGAAGCAGAGGAGAGAAGACATGAAGGGTTTCATCTTGGTTGCCAGCATCATTGCTGTGGCCGCAACGATCGGCGCATGCCGTCGTGAAGAGCACGAGCCCATGAAGCTCGGCGCTTCCGCCATCGTCGAGCAGATTGCTCGCTAAGGCGATTTTGCAGAGTTCTTCGCGGGGGGCGCCTTAGTCGGCAACTCGCTTCGGACTTGACTGGAAGCCGTTCCGCTGTGGCAAATCTGCCCAGCGGGCGGCTTTTGGATTTTGATGGGATGTGACTCGTCGCACAGTTTGTCATCCCGCGAAGGCGGGGATCCATGCGATTCTTGGGCTTGGCTAGGCCATCGATCCTGCCAATCCGAGTCGAGTGAAGACCGTTCCCGCCGGCGCGGGAACGAAGATAAGGTTGTGAAGCCGCTTTCTTCGGCCCGTTAAAGAATGATTTACCGCAACCTTGGCATCCTACATTTGTCACGTCCTGGCCACACTTTCGCAATCTGGCAAGGCTACCGGTTGGTGATGTAGGCTGAGGCGACAGAAGCGAGTCGCCGTCCCGGTCAGCCGGGCAAGACAGGGGTTACGAACATGAGTTTGGCCAAGAAGGCAGGGCGTTGGGCCCCGATCGCGCTGGCGTTGCTGCTGAGCGTGGGCCTTGCCGCCTGCTCGCAGGTTCCGCCCCCCGCCGCTAACCTCACCGGCGATGGCGCCGACGGAGCCAATGGTGGCCCCGTCAGCCCAGGATCGTCGCGCGATTTCTCCGTAAACGTCGGCAACATTGTTTATTTCACCACCGACAGCACCGATCTGACGCCGGACGCACAGAACACGTTGCGCGCGCAGGCCGGTTGGCTAACCAAATATCCGCAATACACCATCACGCTGGAAGGCCATGCCGACGAACGCGGCACGCGCGAATACAATATCGCCCTCGGCGCCAAACGCTCCGAAGTGGTGCGCGGCTTCCTCGCCAGCCAGGGCGTCGGTGCGGCCCGCATGCGCAACATATCCTACGGCAAAGAGCGGCCCGTGGCCGTCTGCAACGACATTTCTTGCTGGTCCCAGAATCGCCGCGTCGTGACCGTGCTGAACCAGCGCACCGGTACCTAGAGCTCTCCCGCCGCCGCGCGTCCCCGCCCCGGTTTGGGGTGACATCAGGGGACGCAATCGTGTGGGAGACCCAAAGTGACCATCAACGGACAGGCTCGACCCGGGATTTGCGCCCGCTCGTAACTGCGACTTCGTACCGTTCGTGCGACCTACTCCTCGAAGCGACTCGTGGCGTCACGATCGCGATCGTATCGTCTCGTGCGGAAACGGCGGCAACCAGGACTCGCGACGGACGATCCAGCTTTCGTAGGTTGGCATCAGTTGATCAGGGGCATCCAGGGATCCTAGGTTCACTTCGATTTCGTCGGCGGTGCGTGCGAAAATGGACGAGCCACAACGGGGACAGAAAAACCGCCCGGCGTAGTCGCGTGTTTCGCCATCGATCGTCACCGCATCCTCAGGGAACACTGCGGAAGCGTGAAAAAGGGCCCCATGATGCTTGCGGCAGTCGAGACAGTGACAAAGGCCGACCCGGTAGGGGAGTCCCGACACCACAATTCGGACGTTGCCGCACAGGCAACCACCAGTGAGCCGGTCCATGCTGCGTCTCCTCTAAAATCATGCGGGCGGAATGTTTGCAACGAACCCAGTCGGTCGTCCATTCCGCCGATGTGATCCTCAACATCCTGACACCCAGGCCGCCGGGCGTGGACGTGCGCTTTTTCTGCGACGTGCCTGACATTTCGGAGCTTCCAGGCGCCTATAAGCCGGCTGCGACCGTTCGTGCGCAGATCGCCGAATACGGGCTTGCGGACATCGTCGACACCATTCAGCCACTTGGCAGCATTATGGCTGGCGACTGGCAAACGGATGCGCCGTGGCGCAAGAAGCAACCTAAAGTTGCAGCAACAAGTGCTGACGAATCTTCTGTGACTTGATACGGATAGAGCTGACACGACTGCTGCTGGCGCCCGATTTCGTGCGCTTGCGCGTGCATGGGGCGATGGGGCGGGACAGCGCATGTTGAAGCGATTGGCGATCATACTCTCTGCGGCGGCGCTGCTGCCGTTCGCGGCGCCCCACGCGCGCGCTCAAGCGGCGGCCGAGGACATTTTTGCCCCGGTCGCCGGGCAGGATGCGCCCGCAGCGCAGAAGCCGGTCAAGGTCGCAAAACCCAAACCTCAACTGGCCACCCAGCAGGTCGCCAAGGCAAATGTCCCCGCAACGGTGGCTGGTAGTAGCGACAGTGACCAGCGTATCAGCCAGCTTGAGGCCCAGATCGCCGACATGCAGGTGGTGGTGGGCACTGTGGAATCGATGGCGCACGGCAAAGGCTTCACCCCGGCTGCAGCCCAGACAGGTGCATCGCCAGCAGGATCGAGCGACCTCGACGTGCGCGTCGGCCGGCTGGAGACCCAGATGCAGAGTCTCGGCGGCCAGATCGCGGAACTCTCCAATCAGCTGCGGCTGATGAACGGCCGACAAGGCAACCTGGGTACCGGCCTGAAACCGGCGGCACCCGCCCCGGCGATTGGGCAACAGGGCGCCTTGCAGCCGCAGGTCCAGCAGAAATCTGCGCTCACGACAGCGCTCAGCGAGCAGCCCGCCAACGCAGATACCGGATTTGGCGAGACGACCGTCGTTCCTGACAACGGCCAGGGGGCGCAGACGCTGCTCTCGCAACAGCATCCCATGGCCGATACCCAGGTCGCCGGCCTCGGCGATCAGCCCGTCGCCCCGTCGGCCAATCCGCAGGAGGCCTACGACTTCGCTTATGGCCATGTCCTGCAACAAGACTACGCAGGCGCGGAACTGGCCTTCAAGGACTATATCGCGCGCTTCCCGCAGACGCCGCTGGCCAGCAACGCACAGTACTGGCTTGGCCAGAGCTATTACGCGCGCGGCCTGTACAAACCAGCTGCCGACGCCTTTTTGTCGGGCTATAAGAACTACCGCACCGGCCAGAAGGCGCCTGACAGTCTGTTGAAGGTGGCCATGTCCCTTGCCCGTCTCGGCCAGAAGGACACCGCCTGCTCGGCCTTCAATGCTCTCGACACCGAGTTTCCCAATGCGACGGCCCAGATCAAACGTCTCGCCCAATCGGAGCGCGACCGCGTTGGATGCCAGCCAACCAATTGATGTGTGGCCAAGCCTCACGGATCTTCTCCCGCTGTTTGACTGCTATCGGAACCATCAGTGCGTCGCACTAGCCGTATCGGGCGGGCCTGACAGCGTCGCGCTCATGCACCTTTCTGGCATGTGGCGTGACGCGATTGGCCGCCCAGCCCCGACGTTCATCGTCCTGACGCTGGACCATGGGCTGCGGGCGGCGGCAGCTGGCGAGGCCAATACCGTTGCCGCAGCCGCTGCCGCTCTTGGACTGCCAGTGCGGATCTTGACCCGGGCGGCCGCACCCCGGCAGGGTGGACTGCAGGAACAGGCGCGCAACGACCGTTACAGACTGCTGGCGGACGCCGCGCGCACCGCCGGAGCGACGGCCATCGCCACGGGCCACACCGCCGAAGACCAAGCCGAAACCCTGTTGATGCGGCTGGCGCGCGGCAGCGGAGTCGATGGCCTGTCGGCCATGTCGGCCATCAGCTGCTACCAGGATCTGTCCCTCCTGCGCCCTTTGTTGGGTGTCGCCAAATCCCAACTGAAGGACTTCCTCGCGCGCCACCATGTTCCCTGGATTGAGGACCCAAGTAACACGGACAAGTCGTTCGAGCGCCCGAGATTGCGGATCCTCATGCCGCAATTGGCGGCTGCGGGCCTGACAGCGAAGGCTCTGGGACGGAGCACCACTCGGCTTGCCCGCGCGCGCCAAGCCCTCGAGGCGGCGCGTCGAGAGGCCGACCAGCGGCTCACATCTGTGCGCAGCGAAGGCTACGTCAGCATCGACCGGGCAGGCTTTGAGGCCTTGCCGGAGGAGATCCGGTTGCGCGTGCTGCAGCACTGGATTGGCTTGATCGGCAATCCGTGCACTCCGGCGCCGATGGCAAAACTGGAACGGATTGTCGCCGCTTCCAGCGCGTTGGAGCGGTACCGAAGTTCCATCCATTACTGTCTGGTCTCAGGCACACGGGAGCGTATCTTGATCTCTCGCGAGCCCGGCCGGGCCGGATTGCCGATCGAGACGCTGCAGCCCGGCGGAATGCTCGTTTGGGACCATCGATTCCGCATCACGCTGCCAACCGATGCGATCGGTGCTGTCGTGGTGCGGGCGCTTCAGCGGGCCGATCTGGTCCGCGATCTGGCGGGCCTTGCCCGCAAGCCCTCTGTCCCGAGAGCCGCACTATTTGCCAGCCCATCGGCTTGGCGCGCCGAAACACTTATCGCGTGCCCGGCGCTAGGTGTCATGGCCGAACCGTTGACGTTTGACCTTGCCTTACCCGATCCGAAGGCGATCTCCGCCGCAGGTATGGTATAGGATTTGCAAACATTTCCTGCGCACATCTGCAAGCGATGGGTCGCATTGCTGACACAAAGCGGGACGGAAATGGATTGAGCGGATGACGCGTGTACCGCTTGGCAAGCGCCAAGGCAGACCCTATCTATCTCACAACCTGCTATGGCCACCACCAGCCTTGTAGCCTCAAGAACCTGCCCTCCCTATATCCGGAGCGCCCTAGGAGCCTAGATGAACCCGAGTTTCCGCAACTTTGCGATCTGGGTTGCTGTCGCAGCCCTGCTGCTGGTGCTGTTCCAGGTGTTCCAGAGCCAGAACCAGGGCGCTGGGCCGGCCAACATTCCCTATTCTGAGTTCCGCTCGCTGGTCGACAGTGGCGGCGTCAAAGAAATTGTAATTGCGGGCAACCGCATCACCGGCAAGGGCGCGAACGATAAACCGTTCACCACCTATGCTCCGGATGACCCGGGCATCATCGACAACCTTTATAAGAAGAACGTCAAGATCGACGCCAAGGCGCCCGATGACGAGAGCTGGTTGCTGAACATTCTGGTCAGCTGGGTTCCCATGTTGGCAATCCTGGGCTTGTGGATTTTCTTCATGCGCCAGATGCAGTCGGGCGGCGGCCGGGCTATGGGATTTGGCAAGTCCAAGGCCAAGCTGTTGACCGAGCGGTCGGGGCGCGTGACGTTCGAGGACGTCGCTGGCGTCGATGAGGCCAAGGAAGACCTCGAGGAAATCGTCGAATTCCTGCGCGATCCGCAGAAGTTTCAGAAGCTAGGCGGCAAAATTCCGCGCGGCGCCTTGCTGGTTGGCCCTCCGGGCACCGGTAAGACCTTGCTCGCTCGCGCCATTGCCGGCGAAGCGAACGTGCCGTTCTTTACGATATCAGGCTCGGACTTTGTCGAAATGTTCGTCGGCGTCGGCGCATCGCGCGTGCGCGATATGTTTGACCAAGCCAAGAAGAATGCACCCTGCATCATCTTCATCGACGAAATCGACGCGGTCGGACGTCATCGCGGCGCAGGCCTTGGCGGCGGCAACGATGAGCGCGAGCAGACGCTGAACCAGCTGCTGGTTGAGATGGATGGCTTTGAGGCCAATGAAGGCATTATCCTGATCGCCGCCACCAACCGGCCTGACGTGCTCGATCCGGCCTTACTGCGTCCCGGCCGTTTCGATCGCCAGATCACTGTCCCTAACCCCGATGTCGTCGGCCGCGAGAAAATTCTGCGCGTGCATTCGCGTAAGGTACCGTTGGCGCCGGATGTGGACATCAAGGTTCTGGCGCGCGGTACGCCTGGATTTTCAGGCGCCGATCTCGCCAACCTCATCAACGAAGGCGCGCTGCTGGCGGCACGGCGCAACAAGCGCATGGTTACGCAACGCGAGTTCGAGGACGCCAAAGACAAGGTCATGATGGGTGCGGAGCGCCGCTCCATGGTCATGAGCGACGAGGAAAAGCGCAACACCGCCTATCACGAAGCCGGCCACGCCATCGTTGGCCTGATGGTTCCGTATGATCCGCTGCACAAGGTGACGATCATTCCACGTGGCCGCGCGCTCGGCGTCACCATGAACCTGCCCGAGGGTGATCGTTATAGCCGGACGCGCAAGTGGTGCGAGGCGCGCATGGCCGTGATGTTTGGCGGCCGCGAAGCCGAGTTACTGCTGGGCGGCCCCGACAACGTCACGACTGGTGCCTCTGGCGATATCCAGATGGCGACCGCGCTGGCCCGTTCGATGGTGACCGAATGGGGCATGTCGGAGAAACTCGGCCGGGTGCGCTACACCGGCAACGAGCAGGAAGTGTTCCTGGGTCACTCCGTGACGCAGACCAAGAACTTGTCCGACGGAACGGCCAAATTGATCGATGAGGAAATCCGCAGCCTGGTCCAAGCCGGTGAAGCGACGGCACGACGCATCCTGACCGAGAAAATGGATCAGCTGCATGCCGTGGCCAAGGCGCTACTCGATTACGAAACGCTGTCGGGCGACGACGTCAAGCGCATCATGGAGGGCCTGCCGGTGTTGCGCGACGATGGCAACGACGGCCCCAAGGGTCCAGCCGTGCCCGCGACTGGCCGGGCCCGGACCAAGTCCGAGCCGGAGCCTGATACCGGTGGGGCGGCGCCCCTGCCTGCGTGAGGTGGTGGCTTAGACCGTAGGGTGGGCTTTGCGAAGCCCACCGTTTGCACAGACCCGGTGGGCTCCGCAAACACGCTCAGCCCACCCTACACGTCCCGCTAGCCGTGTGCCCTCATAAATCTCAGCGAGCGATAACCGGCAGTCGAGTTTCGGCAGCTCGATGACGTCCTAGAGGCTGTCCGCATCCACATCGTCCCATCCGGAGGCGGTGCGCGCATAGAGCTTCACGGCGACGACTTCGGAATCGACGAGCAGGATGTCGTCGAGCGCCTCGTGTCGCCGGTACTCGTTGAGTTTGCGGTCCCATTTTACGCCGGTGTTTGAGGGCGACAGAACCTCGACGACGAGGCACGGTTCAAGCGCCTCGTAAGCATCACGGCGCGGCGGATCGCAGGTGACCATGACATCGGCGCGGCGCAGCGAGCGGATGCGCGTTCGGATCGCGATGCCGGCGGTTGTTGGCTGGCATGGGCCGCCACGTAACTGGCCTTTGAACACGCAATCATGTTGGTGACGACGAGGTCATGCATCCTGCTTCCGCAGCGAATGCTATGGGCTGAACTATATCAGTGAACTCATTTGCTCACAATTACCGCCGAACCACCGCATACCGCGCGTAATCCCGATACAGCCGCTGGAACTCCAGCCGCCCACCCTTGGCCCTCGCCACGTCCGCCAGCACCGCCTCCAGATCTTCGCGCGGGGCGACGGAGAACTTCGCCAGCCAGGCGCGCAATCCCGTCCGGAACCAGCCAGGCAGTTGCGCCTGCCCGCCAAAATCAACAACGTGCAGAGAGCCCGCCGGCTTCACCAGCGCCATCGCATGCGTCGCGGTCTCGCGCCAGGGCGGGATCATGGAGAGGGCGTAGGAGATGAACACGCGGTCGAAAGCGGGCACGCCGAATGCCTTTGCTGTGTCCACGGACGACGCGTCGCCCTGGGCGAGTTGGATGCGGTCGGAGAGGCCCGCTTTGGCGACATTAGCGCGCGCCGTGATGAGCATCTCTTCCGAGATATCGACGCCGTAGAACTTTGCGCCGGGATATTTCTGCGCGGCCAGAACCATGTTCCGTCCGGTGCCGCATCCCAGCTCCAGGACCGTCCCGCCGGCTGGCGGCGCAAGATCGGCGATCAGCCTATCGCGGCCAAGCAGATAGTATTTACGCGTCAGATCGTAGATATGCCGTTGCGTGCGGTAGATGGCGTCCATATGCCCCGCGGCGGATTCTGTGTCGGCCAAGATTGGACCCCTATGCCGACTTCAACTCATACAGATGGAACCCGCCGTAAATCGACGAGCGATCGCGCTTGGTGAAGGCCTTGCACTGCGCCTCGTCGTAGGACCATTTGGCCAACAGCGCGTCGGGGATGCGGCCCGGCAGAAGGCTCTCCTCGGCGGCCGTGCGGAAAATGACGCGGGCGCCAAGCTTGGCCGTACGCGTGATCTCGGTCCAAAGCTCCGTGAGCGTGGCGTCGTTCATCCAGTCCTGCGCGTCGAGCAGGACGTAGCGATCGAGAGACGCGGCGGGTTTGGATTTCAGGAAATCGATCAGATTGACGAGATTGACGTCCACCCGCTTGGCGTTTTCGCGCACAGCGGCGAAATTCTCGGGTTTTAGGTAGGGCGGCAGCGGCGCGGTCTTGCCCGCGCCGTAGCGGCGGCCAAAGGCCTGGTGCGCAAAGTAGTTGTCCTCAATATCGAAATCGCACGCGAGGCGCTCCAGGCGCTCCAACAATACTTGTTTCATGTCGCCGCCGCCCGAGGCCGCCAGCGCCTTGTACTGGGCTGGAGGGATGCCGAGGCCATACAAGGACATTGGTTGCTCGACCAACCACTTCACCACCTTCTTTTCGAACAGCGGGGCCAGCTCCCGATCGAAAATGGTGCGCTGCTCCTCCAGCGATTTGGCGTCCAGCAGTTTGCGTGGATCGCCGCCTAGCATGCGGGCGAGCTTATGCCCGGCGCCGATGAAGGTGCCTAAGAGTCCAAAGCGATAGACATTGCGGGCGAAGAAGTGCACCCGGCGGCGGCCGAGCGGATCCCGCTCTTCCCAATATTTGCGCGAGACCGGATCGAGCACCGGCTTTAAGTAGCGGTCGTAAATGTCGGGGTTGGCGCGGCTGTCGGCCTGGCCGAAGAAGCGATAGAACGTGTCGTAGTCGGGCAGATGCTGCACGGCGGCCAGTTTAAGCTTGTTTAGCGCCACATGTCCGCGGTTGAGGTCCACCGCCGAAATTTGACCTGGGTTCGCAATAAGATAGCTCATCACATTGCAGCCGCCGGACGCGATGGTCACCAGGTGATGCTGCGGGCCCAGTTGCAGCGCTTCCAGGTCGATATCGGGATCTTCCCAAATCTGCGCGTAGACCAACCCGCGAAAGGCCAGCGAAAAGGCCCGGTCGAGGATGCCGCGCTTAGTCTCGCCCTTGTCCTGGAACACCGCCTTGCGCAGCTGATCGTGCCGGAATTTTCGCGTGCCCAGCTTGCGCGAACTCCGAACCGCAGCCTGCTTGCGCGCCTTGTTCAGCTTGCCGCCGATGCGCTTGGCGACCGCTCCTGCTCGTTGCAGCGTCGCGCTGTTCAGGATTGGCTCACGAACCCGGTTCGGCATGTCTGCGCCTCGCTACGAAAGACCTCGACCTTTGCCGTAGGGCTTAGCAAGTCCCGAGGCCAAGGGACAGTTACGATTCGTCAATTCAACCGGAAATTGCAGGAGCTAAGAACTAGTCGAGGTCCTTCACCGCCGCCCAGTCGCCGCCTTCGATACGGTTGGCGAGCGCCGCCTCGATGAAACCGTCGATCTCTCCATGCAGAACATTGTCAGGGTCCGTTCGGGTCACGCCTGTGCGCAAGTCCTTCACGAGCTGATAGGGCTGCAGCACGTAGGACCGAATCTGGTGGCCCCAACCGACCGTGCTCTTGCCCGAGTTGGCCGCGGCGACCTTATCCTCACGCTTTTTCAGCTCAGCCTCGTAAAGCCTCGCGCGGAGCATATCCCAAGCCATCGCCTTGTTGCGGTGCTGCGAGCGGTCGGTCTGGCAAGCGACGACGATGCCCGTCGGCAGATGCGTGATGCGCACCGCGCTTTCGGTGCGGTTGACGTGCTGGCCGCCAGCGCCGCTCGCCCGGTAGGTATCGATGCGGCAGTCGCTTTCGGCCACCTCGACCTCGATATTATCGTCCACGACCGGATAGACCCAGCACGAGGCGAACGAGGTGTGCCGACGCGCGCTGGCGTCGAACGGCGAGATGCGCACCAGACGATGCACGCCCGACTCGGTCTTCATCCAGCCGTAAGCGTTGGCGCCACTGATCTTGATGGTGGCCGACTTGAGGCCCGCCCCTTCGCCTTCGCTCTCTTCGACCAGTTCGACCTTGTATTTCTTGCTCTCGGCCCAGCGGATGTACATGCGCAGCAGCATCTGCGTCCAATCCTGGCTCTCGGTGCCGCCCGCGCCGGAATGGACTTCCAGGAAGGTGTCGTTGCCGTCCGCTTCGCCCGAGAGCAGCGCTTCGACTTCCTGGCGGCGCGCTTCCTTGTGGAGACCGGCGAGCCCCTTCTCGGCGTCGGCCAGCACGCCGGCGTCATCCTCGGCCTCGGCCATCTCGATCAGCCCCACCTGATCGGCCAGCTGGTGCTCGAGCTTCAGATAGCCGTTGATGGCGTTGTCCAGGCGCGTGCGCTCGCGCATGACCTTCTGGGCCTTCTCAGGTTTGGACCACAAGTCCGGGTCCTCGGCCTGCGTGTTCAGCTCGGCGAGGCGCTTGTTGGCGGCATCCCAGTCAAAGGTGCCTCCTCAGGAGCGCAAGCGACTCCTTGATCTCGGTGGCGGTGTTTTCGATTTCGGGGCGCATGATGGGTTGGTTACTCGAAGAGGTCGGGACGGAGATTTCCCGATGTGTGTATCAGGTCTCGAATGACGATGTGATCGCCTTCGTCGGTATAGAAGATATAGTGGGACTCGCGCGCAACGCGAAGAACGCGATGATGAGTTCCGTGGCATTGCCAAACGTGGCGTTGAGCAGGCCGCCCAGCGTCGGGCCGGTGGTGGCTGAGAGGTTCTCGGTGGCTTGGCCCATGAGGGCGGCGAGCGGGACGATGGCGAGCGCGGCGGACAGGAACAGCACCCAGTCGGCGGGATGGACGGCGTAGGCCAGCACGGCGGTGATAGGGATGAAGACGAGCAGCCAGTTGAGCATTTCGGGATGGGTCCAAAGGCGGCGCGCGGGGCGGGAACTGTTGGGACGAACACCGCCGTTTAGCCCAAACCCCGGCCGCTGTCCCCCAAAACTGGGGGTTTCTCTCGGCCGCCGGCGGCCTTTCGTTCCGGTCTTTGGCGGTAGCCAGCCGAAGATGAGGTTCCGTGTCCCCAAGT
>JAYUAJ010000454.1:0-3275 GCA_043741375.1 Hyphomicrobiaceae bacterium
GGCCTGATCGCCAAGATCCCGCGCACGCGCCGCTGGAGAGTCACCAACTACGGCCGCAACGTCATGGGCACCTCGCTGTACCTGCGCGAGCACCACTTCCCGAAGGTCTACTCCGGCGTCGCGCACTGATCTTCTTCGCGAAAGACAAAGAACTCACGGAGAAAGAATCTATCCTCCGGTCCGTCCATGCACCCTATGGAAGTCGGTCTCGCCTGGGACCAGCTGGAAGGGCGCGCAGTGCTGTCAGCGTCGGATGAGGGAAGCCGGGCGCTATCGCAAGGCCGCATAGAACCATGAGTCGGCCCGCATCAATATCATTCTGGGTCATGGTGTCACGCCCGCAGCGCACAAAGAAAGCTTCCTCGGGCCGCCCGCCCAGCAGGATGCCCGCGCGCCACAGCGACGCGAAAAACTCCTCGGCGTCGCGACGCACCTGCGCCCAAGTGGCCTCGTCGCTGGGTGCAAACGTGGTCCACGCCAAGTGGTCCTCCCAGCGACGGGAGATGTAGTTGAGAGTACGCCGCACCTCCAGCCGTGTCCATGTCTCGTCGACCGCGCAAGTCACCGCCGAACCGAGGCGGAACACGATGGCCGTGTCGGCGTCATCCGAGACGATCAAGTTCACGCCCCGTCGCGCGCCGTCATCGGCAGTCCAGGGGCCTGCGCTTTCACGGTCAACTGCGCCATCGCACAGGCCCAGCAGTTCCGCGCCGGCAGGGGATTTCTGCAGTCCCTCCGCGGCGTCGTGCCTAGCGAGCAACCCTGCCAGATGGCCGACCGCAGGAACTGCGGTCCACGCGGAAGGGGCGCAGACCGCGCTGGCCACAGTTGGATCGTGAACCGTAACCCACGGCGCCACGGCACACGCATGTGAGCTCTCCGTCGGTGCTTGTGGGCATGCGTTGCCCGGCGTCCCGCGCGGCAGCGCAATCAAGGCCAGTAGGTGACGACGCTCAGCCAATGCAACCAACTCTCCCCTCAGTCGCGTTGCGTCCTCCTTGCTGAAGTGGGGATGCACGGAATCGGGCAGGCACAGAAGCGCGGGCTCGGACTCCAGTTCCAGCGCCGCCAAACCAGTTGCTGGGGCGTTGTCATCAGCCGCGGACCCCAGCAGGTCATCGGCCCGAACGACGCCATCGCTGCCGCCGATCAGCAGCCATTCGCCATCGACCGGCATCGCGGCCGGCCTGGCTGGCGCGGCCCACTTGAGTTCGATCCACTCTGAGCGGCCGTTGATGCTGGCCAGCAGCGGATTCGGTTCAGGCTCGTCAGGCGAGAGGTTGTCACGGTCCTCGACGATGCAGCGATCCTTGTCGAAGGACAGCACGAAACGCACACCGCGGCGCGCCCCGCGCTCAATCTTCACGCGCAGTCGATTGCCAGCTGCGCCGACGTGCAGTGCATGGACGATCAAGTGCTGCATCGGGTCCGCGGTCGGGACCGTCACAATCGCGACGGTGGCCTCGGGGCCTACAACGCGGACGACGTAGGCACGCTTGCCACCGTTGTCGAAGAAACCCCTTACGGCTGCCGCAAGGAAGGAACATTCCGCGGCAAGCGGCGGCCCGAACACCGACTCAAATTCCTTCCATGAGACAAGGATGACCGGCCGCAGCGGCCCCCATGCAGTTTCGCCAACGAACGCAGCGCTGGCATCCGAAGGAGTCTCTGCGGCGTAGGACATGGCCGGCGCCACATCGGCGTCCGGCACGACGGCCTCAAGGGCCGCGACGAGCCGCCTGGCCACCTCGTCCACGCTACCGCACTCAGACCACGATAGGAGGGTCGTGCGCTCGAGGCCGAAAGGCAGCTCGGTGCGGGGAATCCGTGCTTGCATGTCGAGCAACAGCGCGACCACGCGGTAGCGTCTCGGAAACGCACGCACGAGGTCGATCGCACGCCCAATCTCGCTGTCCTGGTAGTGGGCATCGCGCGTGGCCGGCGACACGAGCACGACCACTACCCTCGAGGCGGCCAGGATCGCAGGCAGTACACGCGCCCAGGGGTCGCCCCCCGCAAGGCAACGCTTGTCGAACCAGGGCTTGCGCCCGAGGTTGGTCAGCGCCTCGTCGAGTGTCGCAGCGATCGCGGAGTCAGGGCCCGCGTGCGACAGAAAGAAGTCCCAGGTCTCGGGTGAAGGGGGCGACGGAAGCGGGGATGAGGGCAGGGTCGTCGACACAGCATGGATTGGAGCGCAAGGCGTGTTGCCAGGCAAGACTGCCGCGCGAGTGCCGAAACGTGGCCGAATTGCGCGACACCGGCGATTGGTATTGCCGCAACGCACCTCGGTGCTGCGACGGCGGCTTCAGCGAAGGCGGCCCTTGCCGCAAGGCGTTGGCATCGAGATTCGCTGCCCGTTGCGGCTCATTTCCGTTTCGTGTGGAACGCGACAATTTCATCCGACGGTCGCAGCGGCACCGAACGGATGAGCCGACAAGTGCTTCGAGCGTGACAGGCGCAGGTGGGCGATGGCGATGAAGTTCAGGTCCGTGCGGTAGGCTTGATGTGCCTTGGTCCGTGCGCGTCGCCGACGTGGACGGCGACGGCCGCGCCGACATCGTTGTTTCGCATCGCGGCCACTATCAGGTTGGCCTCTATCTGCAGAAGGCTGCGGGTACGCTCGGCCGCGAGGAACTGTACGAAGGGCCCTACGGCACCGAACAATTGCAGACCCTGGTGGTCAGCGACCTGGGCCGCGACGGCCTCGTGGACATCGTCATTTGCGGTGAGGTGATGCGCCAGCTGCCGCTGGCTGGTCCCAGTGCGCTGCGAGTGCGGCCCGCGCTGGGGCTGCTGCCGACCCCACACGCAAGTGGACTCGGCCCGGCGTCCCAGAAGTGGCAACCAGCTGCCTGCCGCTCAGACGACCAGAGTTGCCGGGCCGGCTGGCCGCTTTCGCCCGCCCAAAATTGGCGGCCTCATAGCTGCCTGTCACCAGCACCCGCTCCTGGCCGTTATGAAAAGGTTGGCATAACGGCCATTATGCCAAGCTTTTCATAACGGCCAGTTACGGGTATTCATCAACGGCCGGTTCGGGGCGGCCAGATACTGGGTCTCGCCCTCGATCCGTGAACCGAAACGTCGACTAAGCACTGCCCCAACTGCGGCGGCCAGCTGAAGACCATAGCGGCGATCCTCGAACAGCCGGTCCTCGAGAAGATCCTCACGCACTTGGGCCTGCAGGCCCGGGCGCCGCCGCGCGCGCCAGCCCGTGGGTCGCAGCTGCAAGCGGCCTGACATCCTCCGGCCAACACGCTTTAGGCGGCTCGGCGCCG
>JAYUAJ010000455.1:0-16991 GCA_043741375.1 Hyphomicrobiaceae bacterium
GGACCTGACCTGGGCTGCCTGGCCCCGCGAGTTGGTCGGCGAAAAAGACAACTATGTCACCGAGGCCAAGAACCCAGACGCCATCAAGTTGATGGCCGGTTCGGTCGCGGCATCCCCCTTCCTGGCCAAGGAACCAATCCGCGAGAACAAGCTGCGCAAGCTCGGCACCGGCGGCGTGCTGGCCGCCATCCTGCAGTCCGGAATGCGCGCCGCCGCCACCAAGATCACCGAAGAGACCTCCGCTGGCAGCTTCATTCTGCCCAACGACCGCGTCGACGTCATCGTCACTCGCAAGCAGCGCAGTTCCAACGGCCGCGGCAACGATCAGGTTTCCGAAACGTTGTTCCGCAACATCCGCGTGCTCGCCATCGGCCAGGACCTGGACCAGAAAGACGGCAAGAAGGTCGCGACCGGCAAGACGGCAACACTCGAGCTGACCCCCAGCCAGTCCGAGGTGCTCGCCCTCAACAATTCGATCGGCGAAATCTCGCTCTCGTTGCGCAGCCTTGAAGACGCGATCAAGGCCAAGAACGGGATGCTCGAAGACGACTCGCCCAAGAAGGATCGGCCGACTGGCATCAAGGTTCTGCGTTACGGCAACTGGTCGCGTACCTACGGGTTGAACTAATCCGACCACATATTGAACGCCCGCAAAGCTCGCAAACGCACACTCCCTGAAGGTACTCCTCGATGAGCAAGAGCATTCCAATGATGCGCGCGACCAAGACCTGGTCCGCCATTGCGATGATCGGCCTGGCGGCACTGCCGGCGATCGCCACTCTGACGGCTGGCCCCGGTAAGGCGTTGGCGGGTAGCGTCAATACCGATGTCAATCACACGGGTCTGTTGCGTATCGGCTTCAACGAGAAGCTGCCGGCAACCCGCCAGATCGTGATCGGCCTCGACAAGTCGATGGTCATCGAACTGCCGCGCGATCTCAAGGACGTGGTGGTCTCCAATCCACTCAACGTCGATGCTGTGGTGCAGACCTCGAACCGCGTCTTCCTGATCGGCAAGAAGCAGGGCGACGCTAACGTTTTCTTCTTCGACGAGAACGGCGAGCAGGTGCTGACCCTGGAAGTGCGCATTGAGCGCGACATGCAGGTGTTCGACCGCATGATGGAGCGGCTGATCCCCGGCGCACACGTCAATGCCGAGATCCTGAACGATACCATCGTGCTCTCAGGCTCGGTGCCGAACCCGGCCGACAGCGCACGGGCCTCGGAAATCGCCGCCCGCTTCATGCAGCGTCCGGCCGAAGGCAACGCGACGGCGCCGTTGAAGGTCATCAATCTCCTGCGCATCGAGGCCAAAGAGCAGGTGATGCTCAAGGTCACCGTCGCTGAAGTGCACCGTGACGCCATCAAACGTCTGGGCATCAACTGGAACACCGCCAACCTTGGTGATTCGGCAACGCAACTGGGTTCGAACCTTTCGTTCCCGGTCAGCGCGGCTACGGGCAAGAATTCCTTCATGTCGGGCGTCTTCGGCCCGTCCGGCAACCTCGGAAGCTGCGGACTGCCGCTCTCGACGGGTGGACCGACTGTCCCCGGAACTACGGCCGGTGCAGCAAAGAAGCTCGCCACGTTGGCCGGCGGTCCGCTGACGTGCTTGGCCTATACGATGGAAGCATTCGAGCGCTCCGGCCTGCTAAAGACCCTGGCGGAGCCAACGCTTACGGCAATTTCGGGTGAAACCGCGAGCTTCCTTGCTGGCGGCGAGTTCCCGGTTCCAGTTGGTCAGAGCAACTCGGGCGCCATCAGCATCCAATTCAAGCCGTTCGGCGTCAGCCTCTCGTTCTCACCACTGGTGCTGTCAGAAGGCCGTATCAACCTGAAGGTCGCCACCGAAGTCAGTGAGCTGACGAACGAGGGCGCCATCACGCTGACATCGATCACCATTCCTGCGCTCAAAGTGCGGCGCGCTAACACGACGGTCGAATTGCCCAGCGGCGGATCGCTGGTCATCGGCGGCCTGATCTCGGATGACACACGCCAAAACATTGATGGTGTGCCCGGCCTCAAGACGTTGCCCATCCTCGGATCGTTGTTCCGCAGCCGCGACTTCCAGAAAAAAGAGACCGAACTACTGGTGATCGTGACGCCCTACATGGTGAACGCGGTGGCTCGCAGCAAGCTGGACCTGCCGACCGATAATCTGGACTCGGGCACCGATACGCAAGCCACGCTGATCGGCCAGTTGAACCGCGTCTACGGCAAAAAGCCGAGGGTTCCGGAAGGCAAGTATCACGGCAACTACGGTTTCATCGTCGAGTAAGCACCGGGTGGATGGAGAACGAACATGACGCATCATTTGAACATGCCCGGCTACCTCGGCTCTAGCCTCAAGGTCGCCACCCTTCGCTTGCTCGCCGTCTCGGCGCTCGCCATCGGCGTTGCCGGCTGCGGACACCGCTTCGAGGGCGAAGAGACGGCAGCGTTTACCGCACAGCCGTTGCAGACCGTTGAGGAGCGCCACCCGATCGAGGTCGAAAAGGCGCGCACGTCGATGGCCCTGGTGGCCCCGGCTGCGGCACACGGCCTCAACACCTATCAGAAAGAGCGGGTACGCCATTTCGTCGGCCTGTGGCGCAACGAAGGGGCGGGAAAGATCACCGTGTCTGGCAATGATCGCGCCGCGCTCGGCGATCTGCGCGACATCCTGGTCGATGCCGGCGTTCCGGTCGGGGCGGTCGAGATCAGCCGCTACGACGGAAATCAACCGGGCGTAAAGGTTTCTTTCGCACGCTACATCGCCGAGGGACCCAAATGCGGAGCCTGGCACGAAAATCTGGCAGAGAATTCGAACAACGACATATACGGCAACTTTGGCTGTGCTGCGCAACACAACATGGCGGCGATGATCGCCAATCCGCGCGACCTTAAAACGCCGCGCGACCAGGTCGATTGGTCGGATAGCGATCGCAACGACTTTATCTTCCGCGCCTGGCGTGGCGGTGACAAGACCACTGGCGATACGACGACAGTCGACAAGCAGGGCAACGTTAGCGACGTGGCGAAGAAATAATGAGCAACCAATCCTTCACTTCCCAGAGCCTGATCGTCGGCGAGAATATGCTGCCGGATCAGATCGACCAGCACGGTGCTGAGCAGGCCTATCACGAGGCCCAGGCCGCGCATGAGAACCACGAGCGTGCGCGTCCGATCCCGCGCATCGCAATCCAGGCCTTCTGCGAGCAGCCGGTCACCGCGCAAGTGGTGCAGGCGGCCAGCGAAGATCGCCGCCTGGCCAAGGCTCATGTGGGCGTCCACATGGGCGGCATCTACGCAGCTATCGCCTACTTCCAGGAAAATCCGTCACCAAATCTGGTGATCCTGGAATCCATGCTGGATCGCAACTCGATGCTGGCCGCCATGGATCAGTTGGCAGAGCACTGCGATAGCGGCACGCGTGTGGTCATGATCGGCCACAGCAACGATGTGCTGCTCTATCGTGAGCTGTTGCGTCGCGGCGTCAGCGAATATCTCGTTGCACCTGTTTCACCGCTCTATCTGATGGAGAGCATCTCCAACCTCTATGCCGATCCCGAAACCAATCCGGTCGGTCAGATGGTTGCGTTCGTCGGTGCCAAGGGTGGTGTCGGCTCCTCGACCGTCTGTCACAACACCGCTTGGGTCATGAGCCGTATCCTGCAGAGTAACGTCGTGATCGCCGATCTCGACCTGCCCTTCGGAACCGCCGGCCTCGATTTCAACCAGGATCCGGCCCAGGGCATCGCTGACGCCCTGGCCAGCCCTGAACGTCTGGACGAAGTCCTGCTCGACCGTCTGCTCGCCAAGTGCACGGATCACCTGAGCCTCTTTGCGGCTCCTTCGGTCCTCGATCGCAACTATGAAATCGATCCGCAAGCGTTCGAATGGGTGCTCGATGTGGTGCGCCAGAACGTGCCGCATGTCGCCATCGACGTGCCGCACATCTGGACGCCATGGGCCAAGCAGGTGTTGATGCAGGCCGATCAGATCGTGATCACGGCGGTGCCCGACCTCGCCAACCTGCGCAATGCCAAGAACCTCGTCGATCTGCTCAAAGGCGCGCGCAAAAACGACAAGGCCCCGCATCTGGTGCTCAACTTCACGGGCATGCCGAAGCGGCCGGAGATCTCTGCCAAGGAGTTCGGCGAGGCTCTCGGGCTGTTGCCGCGCAGCGCGATCGAGTTCGATGCTGAAACCTTTGGCCTGGCCGCCAACAACGGCCAGATGGTTGAAGAACTGTCGGCCAAGTCCAAGGCTGCCGAGCATTTCCGCTCGCTGGCCTACGCGCTGACCAACCAGGCTGCGCCGAAGGTTGAACAGAAGTCCATGCTGGCGCCGCTGCTGGCGCGCTTCAACATGAAGAAAGCGGGAGCATAAATCCCATGTTCGGCAAACGTAACAGTGGCCAGCTTCCACCGGTCAAGCGCAGCGGCCCCGCGCCGGCTGCGCTGCCCCCGGCAACTGGAAGCAAGGACGCGCCCAAGCCAATGACCGCGTCGCAGGCCGCCAAGCCTGCGCAATCTTCAGCGCGTCCCAATCCTGCCGAGTTGGCCGCCAAGGGCAAGGCCGACGCGATCGCCGCCCGTCCGGCCGAGCCGGCCAAGCCTAAAGCCGTCGAACGCAAGCACTCTGAGGAGTACTACGACATTAAGACCACCGTCTTTAATGCGCTGATCGACACCATCGACCTTACGCAGCTGGCTAAGCTCGATGCTGACGCGGCGCGCGAAGAGATCCGCGACATCGTCTCGGAGATCATCCAGGTCAAGAATGTCGTGATGTCGATCGCCGAGCAGGAAGAGCTGCTCGAGGACATCTGTAACGACGTGCTTGGCTACGGCCCGCTCGAACCCCTGTTGGCGCGCGACGACATCGCCGACATCATGGTCAACGGCGCTGGCGTGACGTTCATCGAAGTCGCGGGCAAGGTCGAACAGACCAACATCCGCTTTGCCGACAATGCGCAGCTGATGAACATCTGCCAACGCATCGTCAGCCAGGTCGGCCGGCGCGTCGACGAATCGAGCCCGATTTGCGACGCCCGCTTGCCGGACGGTTCGCGCGTCAACGTCATCGCCCCGCCGCTGGCGATCGATGGCCCCTGCCTCACCATTCGTAAGTTCAAGAAGGACAAGCTGACGCTCACCCAGCTGATGAAATTTGGCTCGATCTCCGAGGAAGCCAAGACCATCCTCGAAATCATCGGCCGGGTACGCTGCAACATCATCATTTCGGGCGGCACGGGTTCGGGCAAGACGACGCTGCTCAACTGCCTCACCGGCTCGATCGACATGGAAGAGCGCATCATCACCTGCGAGGACTCGGCTGAGCTTCAGCTGCAGCAGCCTCACGTGGTGCGCCTGGAAACCCGCCCGCCGAACCTGGAAGGCGAAGGCCAGATCACCATGCGCGAGCTGGTCAAGAACTGCCTGCGTATGCGACCTGAACGCATCATCGTCGGCGAGGTCCGTGGACCGGAGTGCTTCGATCTGCTTCAGGCCATGAACACAGGCCATGACGGATCGATGGGCACGCTGCATAGCAACTCGCCCCGCGAAGCCATCTCCCGTATGGAATCGATGATCATGATGGGCGGCTTCTCGCTGCCCTCCAAGACCATCCGTGAAATGATCGTCGGTTCGGTGGACGTCATCGTCCAGGCCTCGCGCCTGCGCGACGGTTCGCGCCGCATCACGCACATCACCGAAGTGCTGGGCATGGAAGGCGATGTCGTCACGTTGCAGAACATCATCGTCTATGACGTGACCGGCGAGGACGCCAACGGCAAACTGATCGGACGCCATCGGTCCACCGGCATCGCGCGTCCGCGCTTCTGGGAGCGGGCCACCTACTACGGCGAGGAAGGCCGTCTGGCCGAAGCGCTTGCCTCATCCGAAGTGCGCGACATCGACGGTTCGCCCATGGGAGAGAAGAATGCTTAACGGCGACTATACGTTCGTGCTGTTCATCGGCCTGATCGCGCTGGCGATCGGCATGTTCGCGTATGTCGCGGTTTCACCTCTTGTCACTGGCGAGCATCGCGCGGAAAAGCGGCTTGACGCGCTGGCCAAGGGTAAGGCCAACCGCGTCGGCACACGCCAGGAGAAAGTCGACGACCGGCGCAAGCAGGTGCAGGACACGCTGAAATACGCCGACCAGAAAAGGGCCGCCGGCAAGAAGGCGACCCTAAAGACCAAGTTGATCCAGGCAGGTCTTGCCGCCTCGCCGCAGCAATTCCATATGGCCAGCGGCATCATGGGAGCGATCGGATTTGTGGTCGCCCTGGTCGGCGGGTTGAGCTTCATCACAGCGGCACTGGTCGGATTTGCATCTGGCATGGGGTTGCCGCGCTGGATCTTGCGATTCCTTGCCAAGCGCCGTCAGGCCAAATTCACCAACGAGTTCGCCAACGCGATTGACGTCATCGTGCGCGGCGTGAAGACCGGCCTGCCGCTGGGTGAGTGCCTGTCCATCATCGCTCGCGAAAGCCCCGAGCCGGTGAAGGGCGAGTTCGTCGATCTCGTGGAAGGCCAGAAGCTCGGTATCCCGCTGCAGGAATGCTTCGACCGCATGCTCGAAAGCATGCCGCTGTCGGACGTGAACTTCTTCTCGATCGTGGTCTCCATTCAGCAGTCATCGGGCGGCAACCTCGCCGAAGCGCTCGGCAATCTTTCGGGTGTCCTGCGCTCGCGCAAGATGCTGGCGGCCAAGGTGGCGGCGCTGTCGGGCGAAGCCAAGGCATCGGCGGCTATTCTCGGCGGCTTGCCCTTCGTCGTGATGATCATGGTCTACATGACGTCTCCGGCCTACATCATGCTGCTGTTCAACGAGAAACTTGGCCACATCATCCTTGCAGTCGCCGCATTCTGGCTGACTTGCGGCGTGGTCGTGATGCGCCAGATGGTCAACTTCAAGTACTGATCCAAACTTGACCGAACCAAACTCCAGGCGACCCCAAATCCGGGTCCGCAGACTTGAGGCACTGCTATGATGGACCTGCTTGAACTGATCGTTACGCCGCAGATGGGCTTCATGCTGCTGGCCTCGATCGCGGCGTTCGCCACGGTGATCACAGTGGCGTTGCCGGCGCTGTCGCGGGACAAGGTGAACGCGCGCATGAAGATCATGGCGATCGAGCGCGACAAGATGCGGACCAGCCGCGTCACTGAACTGACGGGCGGCGATCGTACACGATTGCGCCACTCGTCCAAGGGCGTGATGACCCAGATCGTCGAGCAGCTCAATCTGCGCCAAACCTTCGAGACCGAGGAGGTCAAGAACAAGCTCAAGATGGCGGGCCTGCGTGGTCAGGCGCCGGTGGTGGCCTTCGTGTTCTTCCGCATGGCCGCTCCGATCATCACGTTGATCGCAACCACCTGCTATCTGTTCCTCTACAACGACCACGGCTTCCCGGTGCTCGCCCGCATCGGCATGTCGCTGGCCGGCGGCTATGTCGGCTTCTATCTGCCGAACGTCTTTATTCAGAACATCATTACGCGCCGCCAAACCGCGTTGAGTTATGCCTTCCCCGATGCGCTGGACTTGCTCTTGATCTGCGTGCAGTCGGGCATGTCGACGGAGGCCGCTTTCGGCAAGGTCGCCAAGGAGTTGCAGAACTCTTCGGTTGAACTGGCCGAGGAAATGCACCTGACCACCGCCGAACTCAGCTACCTCAGCGACCGCAAGCAGGCCTTTGAGAATCTCGCCAAGCGCACGGGTGTTCCCACCATCAAGGCCGTGTGCATGAGCCTGCAGCAGGCCGAGCGCTACGGTACGCCCGTGAGCCAGGCGCTGCGCGTCATGGCCAAGGAAAACCGCGAACTGCGCATGGCCGCCGCCGAGAAAAAGGCGGCCGCGCTGCCGCCCAAGCTCACGGTGCCGATGATCATCTTCAATCTGCCCGTGCTGTTCGCCGTCATCATCGGGCCGGCCGCGATCCAGTATTTCAATCTGCAGAAGGGCAAGTGAGGCAGTAGGCAGTAGGGCGGAGCCAATTTCCTCTTTGCCAACTGCCTACTGCCTAAGCCCTACTGCCTAAGCAGGCCGTCGCGATTTTACCGCGGCCGCCAGCGTGCCGTCGTCGAGATAGTCAAGTTCCCCGCCCACTGGTACGCCGTGAGCTATCCGCGAAACGGTGAGGCCAGGTCGCTGCAGGGCGTCCATGAGATAATGCGCCGTTGATTGACCTTCGACCGTCGCGTTGAGCGCCAGCAGCACCTCGGCCACCTCGGGTTCGCGCGAGCGCTGAACAAGTCGGTCGATGCCAAGATCCTCCGGCCCCACCCCATCGAGCGGCGACAGCCGGCCGCCCAGGACATGATAGCGCCCCTTGACAGCGCTCGCCCGCTCCAAGGCCCACAGGTCACCCACCTCTTCGACGACGACAATGAGCGAGCTGTCACGCTTCTCATCCCGGCACAGTGTGCACGGATCGAGCGTGTCGACATTGCCGCAAATGCTGCAGACAGAGATTGTCTTCGCCACGTCGCCCATGGCTGCGGCGAGGGGCAGCAGCAGCTCCTCGCGCTTCTTGATCAGCGCCAATGCCGCCTTGCGCGCCGAGCGCGGCCCCAATCCGGGCAGCCGCGCCAGTAGCTGGATCAGCTTTTCGATCTCGGTGCCGGCCAGTTTACGTGACATGCAACCTCGACTGACCGGGCATTGTGGCCACTAGAACAGCTTCAACCCAGGGGGGATCGGCAGGCCCGCGGTCACCGACGCCATCTTCTCCTGCGCCGTTGCGCTCACCTTTACGCGCGCATCCTTGAATGCCGCCGCGATCAGATCTTCCAAAATTTCCGCCTCGCCGGGTTTCATCAGGCTCGGATCAATCACGATGCGGCGCAGATCGCTCTTGCCCGACAGCGTCACCTTCACCATGCCTGCCGCCGATTCGCCGAGGAACTCCAAACCCTCCAACTCCGCCTGCACGGCCTGCATTTTGCCCTGAAGCTCGCCAACCTGTTTGATGACGTTGAGAATGTTCATGCTGTCGCCCCTGTGCCGCTCCGAATCACATCGGGTCACATTGCCTGATTTCAAGCACCGCTGTCGCCGGCCTTGTTGGAGCCCAACGGCCGCACACTGGTGATTTCGGCCCCCGGAAACTCCTTCAGAATGCGCGCCAACAAGGGATCTGATCTGACCTTTTCGCGCTCCGCAGCCTCATGCTGGCGCCGCGCTTCGCCGAGTGGCAGAGCGCCTTTTTCGCGCGACAGCGTCACCACCCAGCGCTGGCCGGTCCATTTGCCGAGCTTGGCCGCAAGTTCGCCGGGCAGCGTCGAGGCGGCGTCGGGCGTCAGGTTCAATTCGATGTTCGGCGGCTCGAAGCGCACCAAGCTCACCTTGTCTTCCAGATCGATCCGCAAGTTCACGTCACGCTTCTCGCCGACGAAGGCGACCAACTCGGAGAAGGTCGTGAACAGCGGCGCCGGCGCCGCGACGGTTTCGACTGGGGCGGGCCTGGCCGAAGAGGTCGCGGCCATGCGTATTTGGATTTGCGGGCGCGCCGCCGCCTGCGGGCCTGTGGATTGAGTTGCAGCGCCAGTCCCCGCTCTTGCGCCCGCCGACCCATCCATCGGCAGCCCCTTAAGCCGGCGCGCGAGATCTTCAGGCGCCGGCAGGCTCGCCATATGGGCGATACGGATCAACACCATGTCGACTGCCGCCGCCGGATCGGGCGCCCGGCCAGCCTCTTCCAGTCCCTTCAGCAGCATCTGCCAGGCGCGTGAGAGGCGGGCAAGGCCCAGCCGTTCGGCGAAGGCCGCAGCGGCCTTGATATCCTCCGCCGCCAGCGTATCGGTCGCGGCATCAGCGCCGCCAACGCGTATGCGCGCCGCGATATGCACCGTCTCGGCGAGATCGGCCAGCACCTGAACAGGATCAGCGCCATCATGGTGCAGCGCGCCGAAATCCGTCAGCGCTTGCTTGGCGTTTCCGGTCAGCGCCGCCTCCAAAAGCGGAAATATCCGACTGCGGTCCGAAAGGCCCAGCATATTCCGCACCGCAGCCGCTTCCACCTCGCCCGTCGCGCTCGCAAAAGCCTGATCAAGAATGGACAGCCCATCGCGCACGGAGCCTTCCGCCACGCGCGCAATCTGCAGCACGGCGTCGTCGGCGATCGTCATGCCCTCTTTGGCCGCGATGCCCTTGAAATGGGCCGATAACGTCGGAATATCGACGCGGCGCAAATCGAAGCGCTGGCAACGGGACAACACCGTTACCGGCACTTTGCGGATCTCAGTGGTGGCGAAAATGAACTTCACATGCTCGGGCGGTTCTTCCAGCGTCTTGAGCAGCGCATTGAAGGCGCCCTTCGAGAGCATGTGCACTTCGTCGATGATGAACACTTTTATGCGGGCCGAGATCGGCCGGTAGCGGGCGCTCTCAGTGACTTCGCGGATGCTATCGATGCCGGTGTTGGAGGCGGCGTCCATCTCGATCACGTCGGGATGCCGGCTCTCCATGATGGCCTGGCAATGCTCGCCCAACTCCGGCATGTCGATGGTTGGCGCGTTGATCTTGCCGGGAACGGAGTAATTCAGCGCCCGCGCCAGGATGCGCGCCGTGGTTGTCTTGCCGACCCCGCGCACGCCGGTCAGCATATAGCCTTGCGCAATCCGCCCCGTGGCGAAGGCGTTGCGCAGCGTACGCACCATCGCCTCCTGCCCGATCAGATCGGTGAAGGTCTGCGGCCGGTATTTTCTCGCCAGGACTGTGTAGGGTTTTTCGGGCTCGGCGCCGGACGGGGTTTTGGATTTGGCCATGGCGCTGGTTTACCGCGCCGCGCTATCCGTGGGCAAGCCGGGAACTGGCGCGAGCCCTACGAAAGCAACCGCTTCCGCTTAGCGTTATGCTCGTTGAACATTGCCTCGGCGCTGCGCAAAGGCCGTTCGCGAACAGCGCCGGAGCCGTCGGCCACAAACCCCCGCTCCAAAGCCTCCGCGACGATCTTGCTCAGCTGCTCTACCTCACGCTCAAGCTCTTCGACGCGAAGCTCCAGCTGCTCGAGGCGTTCCAGCGTTGTCATTATACCGGTCCCAATGCAGCAAAGGAGGCTGGCGACGACTCGCGTCCGATTCGTTAGGGCTGCTACCTTCCGGTCCTGACCCGGTTGGCGAGGGCCACGCCCGCCACCAACCTCCCGCCGACGATCTATCACGCGGAAAAGCGGCTGACAAACAGAACTGGGTGTCACACCGACCGCGCGCCGAGCACATTGTGCTTGCGCTTGATCAGCTCCTTGGCCGTCTCCACCGCCACGGCGGCGTCGCGGCAATACGCATCCGCGCCAACGGCCTTGCCGAATTCCTCGTTCAGGGGCGCGCCGCCGACCATCACGATCAGCTCGTCGCGGATGCCCTTCTGTTTGAGCGTATCCACCACAACCTTCATGTAGGGCATGGTGGTGGTCAGCAGCGCCGACATGCCGAGAATGTCAGGCTTATGCTCTTCGATGGCGGCGAGATACTTCTCCACCGGGTTGTTGATGCCGAGATCAATCACCTCGAAGCCGGCGCCTTCCATCATCATGCCGACCAGGTTCTTGCCGATGTCGTGGATGTCGCCCTTGACGGTGCCGACCACCATCTTGCCCTGTTTGGGCGCGCCGGTCGCGATCAGCAGCGGGCGTAAAATGAACATGCCCGCCTTCATGGCGTTGGCGGACAGCAGCACCTCGGGAACGAACAGAATGCCATCGCGAAAATCCTCGCCGACGATGCGCATGCCTTCGACCAGCGCCTTGGTCAGCACCTCGTAGGGCGTCCATTTGCGCTTCAAGAGGATGTGCACGCCGTCCTCGATTTCGGACTTCAAGCCGTCATAGAGGTCGTCGTGCATCTGCTTGACGAGGTCGGCGTCGGAGAGGTTGTCGAGAACGATTTCGTCGTCGGCCATGTGTCGGATCTCCGGGGCGCGCGAAAAGACTACTCGGGCTATGCCTTAGCGCCGTCGCCGGTGTCAAGGCGCGGCTGATTGCGACGGGCGCGCGTGCCGCCTGCGACGGCAGCCGGAGCATCAGGCCCCGGCTGGGGCTGACTTGGGGCGCCTAGGAGGCGGTTGCTCGTCCAACTGCCAGATCTGTGTCATGCGCTGGACCAGGTCGGCATCGCGGGCGCGGATGTCCTCGGCGCGCCACTGCAATTGCGAGATGACTTGATTGGTGATCGCATGGGGCGAGGCCTGGCGGCCCGGAAAGATGATGCGGTGTTTGATATCGAAGCCGTTATTGCGGGCGTCCTTGTTCTGCTGCTTGGTGATCAACACCAAATTGCCCAGCATCTTAGAGCAGGCTTCGCGCTCCTCGGAATTCGGAATCGCCTGCCGCCAGGGGCTCTGCACCGACAGATTGCGCGGCAACAAGTGCTCAATCGTAACCTCCGCCAAGGAATGCATGTACTCATCGCCCGGATAGCTGGCACTGAGCCGCTTCAGCAGCAGTTTGCAAGCCGACGGGCTGCGATGGTAAAGGTTGCCGCGCACGTTCAGCAACATGGTCCACTGCTCCTCGGCTGTCAGCGCCATGGGCGCAACCCACCCGTCCGTAGGCACTTTGGAGCCCAGCGCCTCGATGACAGTGCGATAGCGCGCGAGCCGCTTATCGGCGCCGCTGCCAAGGATTTGCAGTCCATAGGCCAGCCGTTCCAGCCCTTCTAGAAAGCCGGCGAACTCGGCATCATACTCGGGGAACCTGCCGCAGAACGCGAGCGCGGGCGGCACCCAATCTCTGGCGCGCAGCCAATTCAGATAACGAAGCGATGCATTGATCCGCTCGGAATACTGCGAGCCTATGTGATTTGACTTCACAATTGGCTGCAGCCGCTCGGCAAGTGGGAACAGCAGCGTATCGAGGAACTGCGCCGCGCCGCCGGCGCGCTGGCTCAGCTCCAGCACGTCGCGGATGGTCGCGCCGTGCGATACGCCGTGGACATCGCGCAGATACCCTGGAAGGTCCTGGAAATCGCCGCCCAGCGCGCGTTCGGCGCTGATCCACTGTGCGAGACGTTGCGCGCGGTTCTCTTCCGGCACGGCCGCCAACAGCTCGACCTTCAGAATATCGGTCGCCGCTAGGGGCTTGCCGCGATGATTGGTGGTAACGAACGTCTTGAAGCCGGCATCGATATCCGGCGCCGAAATCAAAACCAGGCAGACGTGGTCGCGCAGAAAAACTGCCAGCGCCAGCAGTTCCGTATCGGGCCGGTCCGCAAGATCTTCCAGAATGATCTCAAGGCAATCGTGAATGCCGCGGCGCCCTTTGTGACCGGCCTCAGGTTCCCACATTTGCGCGCTGCCCCCCAGACGGCGTACCTGAACACCGAAATAGCCGTCCTCTTCAAGGTCAAGCGAAAGGCGCGGCACCAGGGTGGCGGCCATGTCAGCCGGATGGAACCGCCAGATCAGATCGTTCAGCCAGCCGGCCATGTCGCCCAGTCGGTCGCGTAACGCCGCGAGCAGGACCGTGAGTGTCGTCAGGCGCTGCTTGCCGTCGATAACCCACGCCGCGCCCTTGGCATCGTGTTCGTTGTTTACCGTGACGACGCTGCCCAGGAGCAAACTTTCGTGCCCGGGGCTGTCGCCTTGGCGCGCTTCGGCCAAGCCGAGCCAGAGATCGCCCAAGAGTTGCGAAACCTCCCGCGAGGTCCAGGAATAAGCGCGCTGGAACACCGGGACGGCATAAAGGCGGTTGCCGGAGAGCAGGTCGCCAAGCGAAAGAGCCTCGGCTTTGAAGGCTATTGTCATGCCGACTCCGTCGCTGTGGCGTTCGATGAAGCCCGATGCTTATCACTATGGAATTATTTCCCATTTGACTAGCGGCCTCAAGCCGTAGAAATCCGGACTGTCGGACCTCCAATGGCGACAGCGAGATGATGAAACGAGCGCCGCACGAGACTTGGGTATTCAAGGTCTGCCCGGCGCCGGAGTGGGCGGCGGCCGAGGCGGCCGGGCACTACACGGGGTCTGCTGACGACCATCGCGATGGGTTCATTCATTTATCGACGGCCGCGCAACTCGAGGGCACTCTGGCCAAGCATTTCGCGGGGGAGACAGATCTGGTTCTGCTGGCAGTTCCGGTGTCGGCGCTTAAGGCGCTGAAGTTCGAGCCGTCGCGCGGTGGCGCTTTGTTCCCGCATTTGTATGGGGCGCTGCCTGTCTCAGCGGCGATCTGGCACGTGCCGCTGGCGATCGGTGCGGACGGCCGCCATGTGCTGCCAGACCTGCCAACGTGAGCATTGCCGAGTGATCGATACGCTCTACGGGTTGGCCAAGCCGCTGGTCATGGCGATGGACCCGGAACGAGCCCATGAGCTCGCGTTACGGACGCTGGAGTTGGGGTTGTACCCGCGCGCAGCCACGCGGCGCGACCCATTGCTGTCGGTATCGGCATTCGGTCTCGAGTTTCCCAATCCGCTAGGACTTGCTGCTGGCTTCGACAAGGATGCGCGGGCACCCGATGCAGTGCTCAGACTCGGTTTTGGCCATGTCGAGATCGGCTCGGTGACGCCGCTCCCGCAGGCGGGCAATCCCCTGCCCCGGCTGTTCCGTTTGCCGCGGGATGGCGCCATCATCAACCGCATGGGCTTCAACAGCGCCGGGCACGAGGTGGTGGCCCGGCGGCTGCAGGCCCGGACAGCTAACGGAATACTCGCCGTCAATCTCGGGGCCAACAAGGCCAGCATCGACAAGACGGGCGATTTCATCTCGGGGCTGGAGCGGCTCGGCGCCTACGCCAGTTTCGTGACCATTAATATATCCTCGCCGAACACGCCGGGCCTACGCGATCTGCAGCTGCCCGCCGCGCTTTCGGAGCTGGTTGGCAGGCTGGTTGCGGTGCGGGACGCCATGACATCCCGCTGGGGGCGCCGTGTGCCATTGGTCGTGAAACTTTCCCCCGACATCGCCGAATCCGACCTTCCCGAGACAATTGCTCGACTTCTGGCCGCTCCGGTCGATGGCATCGCTGTCTCCAACACCACTTTGGCGCGCGACGGATTGACCAGCCTGCAGCATGCCGGCGAGTCTGGCGGATTGTCGGGCCGGCCGCTATTTGAGCGCTCGACGCGCATGTTGGCCGAGGTGTACCGGCAATCGGATGGCAAGCTGCCGTTGATCGGCATCGGCGGGATCGACAGTGGTGAAGCGGCGTTGGCCAAGATCGAGGCCGGCGCGACCCTGCTACAGCTCTACTCGGGCATGATCTATCGAGGGCCCGGCTTGGCGGAGCAGATCAACCATTTCCTGGAGGCTGAGGTGAAACGGCGTGGCTTGGCCACGATCGCGCAATTGAGGGGCAGGGGCGCCGAACGTTGGGCGGCTAGTCGCTGACCACGAAGAAGGTCTTATCGAGCACACGCAGCACGCGCTCCAGGTCCTGGCCGCGCTTCATGATCAGCCCGCCAGGCGCCACCACCGAATAGGCGCCCTGCTTTTGGGCGTGTGCGGGGTTTTTCTCGATGCGATAGAGGGGTACCTCGCTGGAGCGTCTGAACACCGAGAACACGGCCCGGTCGCGCAAAAAGTCCATGGCGTAGTCGCGCCACTCGCCGGTTGCGACCATACGTCCGTACAATCTCAAGATGGTATTGAGTTCCTGGCGATCGAACCGGATCATTGGCATCGCCGTTTGCCCCACCGCGTTGCCCCCGCCGCTTGACGTAAGGGCTTGACGCGGCGTGAACTTTATCGGTTCGGTGTCGCTCAAGTCAGCCCTCCTGTTCACGATTCGACATTGCAACTTTGTCACAGCGCAAGAAAATTGCAATATCCCTTGCATTCCGCTTGGGACTGTAATATACAGAAACACAGATCACGGAACCACTGACTTCGGTCCTGCGGATGTTAGAACCTCCCCCGGTTCGCTAGAGCACCGCTGGATCGTTGGCCCTGGCCCGGCTCGCTTGCAAGGCTTGGTATCTCAGCCCCCCAGTCCCCCCCGAGTCTTCTCTCCGGCGAGTCGGGCCTCCTTTTCCTCCCCCCAGGAAAAGGAGGCCAGCCAGGGTCTCGCTGGTCCGGATCAAGCAAGGAAACTGAAAAATCAGCTCTTCCGTAATGCCAGACGTGCGCGCGTCGGGCATTTTTGCTTTTTTGAACTACTTTTGTCATCCTGGATGTACTGCAGCATTTTTCGTGGTGCAGTGCTGGTCGGAAATCTCTATCGGCTCCTGCCCTGTTGCACACGGAAGAGCCGATGCAGATCCCGGGTCAACAGCGCACCCTCAGAACGCTGCGCTGCACCCGGATGATAATTTGGTAAAAGTCAAATTGAGGCCATCATTCCTCCCTGGCTCCGCCCCATTAACCAGCAATATGGCGAGTGTTGATGCCTCGTAAATCCGGTTCGCGGCGCTTCCTCGGACTCAGCCCCCCAGCCCCCACCGAGGGCGTGCCCGCGAACCGGATGGCAAACGCAACGTCTCCACTCTCCCAATCGACAAAAAGGTCAGCGAGCAGCGCTGGCCCTTTTGCATTGGAATGGACTCGCGCGGGACTTGATCGCGCCGCATCCAGCCCATAAATCGGCGTCTCCAATCCATTCCGTTGCCACCCCGAGGCTCGCCCATGACGCAACCGCCCCAGCAGCATGCCTTCCAAGCCGAGGTCGCACGAATCCTCGAACTGATGGTGCACTCGGTTTACACCGAGAAGGACATTTTTCTGCGCGAGCTGATCGCCAATGGCTCCGATGCGCTGGACAAGCTGCGCTATCTCGCGCTGACCACACCAAGCCTCACCGATGGCGACGGCAGCGAGTTGGCCATCACGATCGAACCGGGGGCTGCAGGGCGTACCCTGACCATCCGCGACAACGGTATCGGCATGACGGGAGACGAGATGGTCGAGCACCTGGGCACCATCGCGCGCTCGGGGACAAAGGCGTTCCTGGAACAGGTTGCGGCGGACAAGGCGGGGGGCAACCTGATCGGCCAGTTCGGCGTGGGTTTCTATTCCTCCTTCATGGTGGCCGATACGGTCGAGGTGATCAGTCGAAAGGCTGGCACA
>JAYUAJ010000456.1:0-3264 GCA_043741375.1 Hyphomicrobiaceae bacterium
CAGCGTGCCCTTGCCCACCTGACGGCGCACCTTGGCCTTGTCGAAGGCCTTGCGCAGCTCCGCGACGCCGGAAAAGATCGCGGACAGCTGCTCGAACTCAAGCTTGGTCGCGCCCGCCAGCAGCCGCGCGACGGTCGTCTTGCCAGTGCCCGGTGGCCCCCAGAAAATGATGCTGGTGAGCCGGTTGGCGCCGACCATTCGGGTGAGCGTCCCCTCGGGACCCGTCAGATGCTCCTGCCCGACCACTTCGGCGAGGGCCTTCGGACGCAGCCGGTCCGCCAGCGGCCGCGGCGCGCCATCGTCCATGCCGGCTGCTTCAAAGAGATTGCTCATGAGGGTAGTGTAGCGGGGGCCCGCTAGCTTGTCGCCAATGTCCCATAGGGCTAACATTGGCTGCCGCGCCAAATCACAAATCCGATCTACAATGCCGACACACCACTTCAAGGCCGAACTGCAAGCCGCTAACGAAGCCGGCCGCTGGGTGCTGGTGCCTGAGGCTGTCGCCGCGTCCTTTGCGATCAAGCGGCCGGCGGTGAAGGGCACGGTTAACGGCATCGCTTTCCGCTCGCGGCTGTCGGTTTATGGCGGGAAAACCTATCTCGGCTTTACGGCGCCGGTCCGTAGGGATGCCGGCGCCGAACTCGGCGATCGGCTTGCGATTGCGCTCGAAGCCGACGACACCCCGCGCGAAGTGGACGTGCCGGTTGGGCTGCAATCCGCGCTTGCGGCGCAACCAGCGGCGCTGGCGATCTACGAGGGGCTGTCCTTCAGCCACCGCAAAGAATACGCGCGCTGGATCGCTGACGCCAAGCGCGAGGAGACGCGCGAGCGCCGGATCGGCAAGGCTGTCGAGATGCTTCTGGCGGGACGGAAAACGCCGGACTGATCTGATCTGCTGACCCCCAACGAAATTTCGCCGATGGGGCGGACGGCGCACGGAATTACCGTTGCGGGGCGTCGATAGAATTATTTTTCTCAAATTGCCTGTTGTTCTTGCCTCGCGCGGTGCTTTTGCATGCCATCCCGTTCTCAGAAGCAAATTTTTCCACTATATTAAGGATCCAGATCGTACTCTTTGATGCAGCCAGCAGCCGAGGCCCGCCCCGTGAGCCTGCCAAACCAGACAGACGCGACCGCCCTCGATGCGGCCTTCGCTGCGACCGGCGACCTCACGACCCGCATCCGGTTGATCCGCGAGGCCCTACCAGGGCGCATCGCCTTTTCCACCAGCCTTGGCCTCGAAGACCAGGCTGTGCTGCACGCCATCGCCGACGCCAAGGCCGAGATTGACGTGTTCACGCTCGATACCGGCCGCCATTTCCAGGAAACCCTCGAAACCATTGCCGCCAGTGAGGATCGTTACCCCCTTGCGATCCGCCTGGTGGCCCCGGAAGCCGACGATGTCCAATCGCTCACCTCCCGCGACGGCGTCCTCGGATTCCGGACCTCCATCGAGGCGCGCAAAGCCTGCTGCGACGTGCGCAAGGTTCGCCCGCTGATGAAAGCGCTGGTGGGAGCGGCCGGTTGGATCACGGGTCTGCGGCGCGAGCAGGCGGCCAGCCGCAATGCCGCGCCGTTCGCGGAATTTGACGCCGGGCAGGGAATCATAAAGCTCAATCCTATCGCCGATTGGTCCTTGACCCAGCTTGAGGCCTACATCGCCAGCCACAACATCCCGGTAAACCCGTTGCACGCGCGCGGTTTCCCCTCGATCGGCTGCGCGCCCTGCACCCGCGCCATCCGCCCCGGGGAGGACATCCGCGCCGGCCGCTGGTGGTGGGAGGCCGAGAACACCGCCTTTTCCGCGCTCGGCGACCAGAAAGAGTGTGGCCTGCATAACCGGCCAAAAACTCAACCGAAATCTCAGGACGCCCGCTCATGACCACGCTCAGCCATCTCGCCGCGCTGGAGGCCGAGAGCATCCACATCCTGCGCGAGGCCGCCGCCGAGGCGACCAGGCCGGTGCTGCTCTATTCCATCGGCAAGGACTCGGCCGTATTGCTGCATCTGGCGCTGAAGGCGTTCTATCCGTCCAAGCCGCCATTCCCGCTGCTGCATGTCGACACCACCTGGAAGTTCCGCGAGATGATCGCCTTCCGCGATAAGCGCGCGAAAGAAGTCGGCATGGAGCTGATCACTTACACCAACAAGGATGGCCTTGCCCGCAACGTCGTGCCGTTCGGGCCGACCGCAAGCGTGTACACGGACGTCATGAAGACCGAGGCCTTGAAACAAGCGCTCGATCTCTACGGTTTTGACGTGGCGTTCGGCGGCGCGCGGCGAGATGAGGAGAAATCGCGGGCCAAGGAGCGCGTGTTTTCGGTGCGCAGCGAGCAGCATCGCTGGGACCCCAAGAACCAGCGCCCAGAACCCTGGCGGCTGTTCAACACCCGCAAACAGCCCGGCCAGTCGCTCCGCGTCTTCCCTCTGTCCAATTGGACCGAGGCGGATGTCTGGACCTATATCGCGGCAGAAAACATTCCCGTAGTGCCGCTCTATTTCGCCGCAAAACGTCCGGTGGTGTCGCGCTCAGGCACTCTGCTGATGGTGGATGACGACCGCATGCCCTTGCTGCCGGACGAACGGCCTGAGAATAAGCTGGTCCGTTTTCGCACCCTCGGCTGCTATCCGTTATCCGGCGCCATCGAGAGCACGGCCGCCAACCTTAACGATATCATCGAAGAAATGGCCGGCGCGCGCACATCCGAGCGCCAGGGCCGGCTGATCGATCACGACGGGGCGGCCTCCATGGAGCGCAAAAAGCAAGAAGGCTATTTCTGATGGCCGTCATCCTCAAACACGCCGACTATGCCGTTAGGACACTACCCGCTGCGCCCAGTGAGGTCTCCCGTATGGACGCGTCGCTCTTTCCCGCCAACACACCGGCCAACGACCGGGCCGCCCGCTCGCTGCTGCGCTTCATAACCTGCGGTTCGGTGGATGACGGCAAGTCGACGCTGATCGGCCGGTTGCTGTTCGACAGCCAGGTGCTGGCCGAGGACCAATTGGCGGCGCTGCGCAAGGACAGCGCCAAGTCCGGCGCCACCAATGGCGAGATCGATTATTCGCTATTGCTGGATGGTCTGGCCGCCGAGCGCGAACAGGGCATTACCATCGACGTCGCCTACCGCTATTTCTCCACCAAGAAGCGCGCCTTCATCGTCGCCGACACGCCGGGCCACGAGCAGTACACGCGCAATATGGCGACCGGCGCCTCCACGGCCGATCTCGCCATCATCCTCATTGACGCCCGCAAGGGCGTGC
>JAYUAJ010000457.1:0-16975 GCA_043741375.1 Hyphomicrobiaceae bacterium
CCCGGCGACGGGATTGCGGACGCCTCGAAAGTCTATGCGGCGGCGTCCTCGGCAGCAAAACAGTGGATCGCCTTCGACATGGCGGAACTGGCGGAACGCTCCGGCAGCGTCATATCGGCGGTGCTGTTCGGCGCGCTGGCCGGGTCAGGCACCCTACCATTTGCACGCGAGGCCTTCGAGGCCACCATCCGCAAAGGCGGCATCGGGGTCGAACCGTCGCTAGCGGCGTTCGGGCTCGGCTTCGAGGTGGCGGTGCAGCAGCGGGCGGGCGGCCAGGCGGTCGCACCCATCGCGCCCGCCAAACCGGAAAAGCGCATACCCAAATTGGAACCGGTAGGTTGGGAGCCGTTTGACGTTCTGGTCGGGCGTGCAAAGAACATATTTCCGGAGCCGCTGCACGGCATGGTGGCGGCCGGATTGCGCCGCACGGTTGACTTCCAGGATGCAGACTATGGCGCGCAGTATCTCGACCGCCTCGCCGCCGTCCTGCCCCTGGACAACCCCAAGCACGACTGGCGCCTCACGGCCGCCGCCGCCAAGCATCTCGCCCGCGCCATGGCGTACGACGACGTGATGCGCGTCGCCGATCTGAAAACCCGAAGCACACGCATGCCCCGCGTGCGCGCGGAAGTCGCGGCCAAGTCTGATCAGCTGATCACGACCACCGAATTCATGCATCCCCGCATCGAGGAACTGGCCGGAGCGCTACCGAAATCCATCGGTCACAAGATCGAATCCTCACCAACGCTGCGATGGCTGCTCAGCCCCTTCGTCAACCAGCCGCGCCGGGTAAAAACCGGCACCATCAGCTGGTTCGTGCCGCTCTATCTGATTGCCGGCCTCAAGTCCTGGCGGCGCGGATCGTTGCGGCACGCCCGCGAGGACGCCCACATTGCAGCCTGGCTCGGCAAGGTCACCGCCACCGCGCCCAAAGACTATGCGCTCGCCGTCGAACTCATCGAATGCCGGCGCCTGATCAAAGGCTATGGCGACACGCACGCCAGGGGCGGCTCGAAGTTCGACAAAGTAATCGCCGCCGCCGATCGCCTGGCGGGCCGCGCCGACGCCGCCGATTGGCTACGCCGCCTGCGCCTGGCCGCGCTTGCCGACGAGAGCGGCGCCACGCTCGATGCAGCGCTGAAAACCATCGACAGCTTCCTGGCCGAGCCGCGCCTCCCCCAATCGGCCTCTCTCAGCCATTGACCGAACAGGCCCAGGTCTGATTGTGTCCTGAGGGCTCATTCAGATCGTCTCAAGAACAACGCCAACCGGAGGAACGCCAATGCTCATGGACTTCGCCGCCGCCATCGCGTCGGGTAAAATCCGGGTCATCGACCTGACGCAGACGCTGCGCGCCTCCACCCCGGTCATCCAGCTGCCGCCACCGTTTGCTCAGTCCAATCCGTTCTCGGCCAGTGTCATCTCGAAATACGACGAGCGCGGCCCGGGTTGGTACTGGAACAACCTCGCCATGGGCGAACACACCGGCACGCATTTCGACGCGCCGATCCATTGGGTCACCGGCAAGGACAATGGCGCCGGCGCCACCGACACCATCCCGGTGAACCGCTTCATCGCCCCGGCCTGCGTCATCGACTGTTCGAAGGACGCCGCCGCCAACGAGAAATTCCTGCTCGAACCCGCGCACATCACCGCCTGGGAGGCCAAGCACGGAAAGATTCCCAAGGGCGCCTGGGTGCTGATGCGCACCGACTGGTCGAAGCGCACCGATCCCGCAAAATTCCTAAACGCCAAGGAGGACGGCCCGCACGTGCCTGGCCCCAGCGCGGCGGCGGTGACGTTCCTGATCAAGGAGCGCGATGTCAACGGCTTCGGCGTCGAGGCAGTCGGCACCGACGCCGGCCAGGCCTTCGCCTTCGAGCCGGCGTTCCCCTGCCACAACCTCATGCACGGCAACAACAAGTTTGGGCTGGCGAGTCTGACCAACCTCGATCAACTGCCCGCAACCGGGGCGGTGTTGATCACCGCGCCGCTGAAGATCGAGAACGGCTCGGGCAGTCCCCTGCGCGTGCTGGCACTTGTCGGCGGGTAGGCCGGCCAACGTCGTGCCTGTGACACGGCCTCAGATCAGCCTGTACTGCTTGGCCTTGTTGCGCAGGAACGGCAGGCCATTGCCCATGACTTCGGCTTCGTCCTTGGCAACCGGCCGCCAGACCGACAGTCCGTAGGCAATTTCCGGCGGCATGTTGATAAAGCTTTCCATGGCGAGGCCGCCCTTGAAGCCGATGGCCGCGAGCGTTGCAAACACCTCGTCCCAATCGCAGGTGCCGCAGCCCGGCGTGCCACGATCGCTCTCGGACAGATGGATGTACTTGATGTATTTGCGCGCATCGAGGATGCCGTTGCCCGCGCCCTTTTCCTCGATGTTCATGTGGTACGTATCGAGATGAATGAACATGTTCTCGGCGCCGACGCGCTCGATCATCTCGACAGCCTGCCAGCCGGTGTTGAGGAGATGGTTCTCGTAACGGTTGACGGGCTCGATACCCAACAGGATACCGCGCGACTTGGCGTGTTTGGCAGCAGCTGTGAGCGCCTTGGAGACATTGTCATATTCGCCCTGCGTCGGCGGCAGGCCGGTACGCTCGCCGATGCCGCCATAGGTCACCCCGGAGAGTGCAAGGCCGCCCATCTCCGCCGTCTTGTCGATGGCGACTTTGAGATGCTCGATGGCCTTGTCGGGATGGCGCGAGGCCCAGGCATGTTCGGGCAAGCCAAGCGAGCAGACCGCCTTCAGATTATGCTTTTCCAACAGTGCCCGCGAATGCGCCGTATCCACCGCAGGCGCGTTGAGCAACGCGATCTCGATGAAATCCATTTTGTACTTGGCAGCCGCGGCCACGGCCTTTTCGGCCCCGGCGCGGTCCCAATTCATCGTCCACATGCTGGTGTGCACGCCAAAGCCTTGCATCGTGTCATTCCTTCTGTCGACTGAAGCTACCAAATTTCCCGGCGCCCCAGCGCAAGATCATCACGGCGATGAGGAACAGGCCGTCGCCAAGTGCTGATTGGCACCGAGCAGCCACTTGGCCAGCACCACACGCTGCTGGTTGCCGCCAGACAAGGTTGCGACCGGGTCTTCCGGCTTGCCGATTTTGATGGCAAGATCCTTGATCCATTTGGCGATGAGATCAAGCTTCTTCTGGCGCGGGATCAATCCGTCGGCACCTGAAATACGGTCGAGCACGGGCAGCACAAGATTGTCGGCGATCGATTGCGTCATGCCGAACAGGGTATGGGCAAGCTCGGTGCGGCCTGCACCGAGGCCGCTCAGCCAAATGGGCTGAAGGTGCCGCAGACTACGCCGGTTCTCACAAAGCTACACACACAACGTCACACCGTTACCGGCAGCGCCTTCTGCACTTCAGTGTGGAAAACGCGCTTGTAGCGCGCGATCTCGGCACTGGGGCCAGTGGCCTTGGAGGGATTGTCGCTCAGCTTGACGGCGGGAAGGCCGTCGGCTGACCAGACTTTGCACACTAGGCTGACAGGATCGGTGCCACGGCCCGGTGCGAGACCGCGGAAGTCGTTGGTGAGCAGTGTGCCCCAGCCAAAGCCCAGCCGCACACGGCCGGAAAAGCGCGCATGCAGGGCTTCCATGCGTTCGACGTCGAGGCCGTCCGAGAAGATGATCAGCTTGTCCATGGGCTCCTGGCCGCGCGCGCGCCACCAAGCGATCGCCTCCTCGCCTTTTTCGAACGGATCGCCGCTGTCGATGCGCATACCGGTCCAGCGGTCGATCCAATCGGGAGCGTGGCGCAGGAACTCGGTGGTACCGAAGGTATCGGGCAGAATAATGCGCAGGTTGCCGTCGTAGTCCTGCTGCCAGTCTTCCAGCACCCTGTACGGCGCCTGTCGCAAGGCCGCGTCGTCGGTGGCGAGCGCGGCATAGACCATCGGCAGTTCGTGCGCGTTGGTACCGACGGCCTCGACTTCGCGGCGCATGGCGATGAGGCAGTTCGAGGTGCCAGAAAACGCCTCGCCCAGGCCCTCGGTCATGGCCTGCACGCACCAGTCCTGCCACAGGAAACCGTGACGCCGCCGCGTGCCGAAGTCGGCAATCCGCGTGCCGTTGAGCTTGGTGAGGCGCAGCACCTTGTCCCAGATGCGCGTCATGGCGCGAGCATAGAACACCTGCAACTCGAACTTGCCCATGCCCTTGAGGACGGCACGCGAGCGAAGTTCACTGAGAATGGAGAGGGCCGGGATCTCCCACAGCGTGGTCTCGATCCAACGCCCCTCAAAGGTGAGGCGGAACTCTCCGGTGGGGTCGCGCTCAAGGTGGTAGTCGGGAAAGCGATAGTTCTCCAGCCAGGTGAGGAAATCGGCGCCGAACATCTGGCGTTTGCCGTAAAACGAGTTGCCGCGCAGCCACGTGGATTCGCCGCGGCTGAGGCTGAGGCCGCGCACGTGGTCCAGCTGTTCTCGCAGTTCGCCGATGTCGATGGCGTCGCCCAGCCTGATCCCAGCGGTGCGGTTCTTGATGGCGAATGTGACGGCCACATCCGGGTGCCGACGAAAGATCGTCTGCGCCATCAGCAGTTTATAGAAGTCCGTGTCCAGCAGCGAGCGGATGATCGGATCGATCTTCCAGGTGTGATTGTAGACACGGGCGGCGATATCGATCATGGGGCCGGGAACCACGAATCAAGGACTGGCGGGCGAGTCTCCTAGACTACTCGCCTCTAGGCCCAAATCCAAAATCCCTTTGTGGCGGGAAGCAATGGGGCGTGCCAAAGGCCATAAACCGTAGGGTGCAATAGCGCAGCGTATTGCACCGCAACACAGCGGGCCTCCGGGCGAAGCGGTGCAATACGGCGTGAAGGACGCCAATTGCACCCTACGGATTTCGCGCCAGCTCCGCGCGCCGCCAACCGCGCGCGGCCTCGAAGAAGAACGGCACCGGCGCAACTTGCTGCGCCGCCGCGCCGAGCGCCAGAAAGGCAGCAGCCTCCTCGACCACGATCCGCGTCATGCTGTGCAGTCCATGCACGGCGGCCTCGGCCATGGGCAGCCAGATGAGTTCCTCGAATTCGCAGTCGGTGGTGCCTGTGTCGAGCGCGACATCGGTCGCCGACGCGAGGAAGAACCTGGCATCGAAGCGACGGCTGCGGCCCGGCGGCGTGACGGCGCGAGCAATGAAAGCGAGCGGGGCGAGGCTAGGTGCAAATCCGGTCGCAAAGAAGTTGGCCCAGCCGTCGCCGGCCGAGGAGGGCGGCACGCCGGTCCCTTTGGTACCGAACAACAGCCCGGCTTCCTCGAAGGTTTCGCGCAGGGCGGTCAACGCGTAGGTTTCGGGGCGATGGCCCGCTTGCTCGGCAAGCAGAGGAACTCGGTGATGATCGGCGAGTTGCTCATCAATCGTCAGCGAATGGTCGGCGGGATCGACACTGCCGCCTGGAAACACCAGCTTTCCAGGCGCGAACACCTGCGTGAGGCGCCGTTGACCCAGCAGCACCTGCGGTCCACCCCGCGCTTGGCGGACGATCACAAGGCTCGCCGCATCACGCGGGGCATGGGCTTCAGTGGTCATTGCTTCGGTACAACGGATCGAAATCTATACCCGCAATGCCGGTTTTGCGCGTGGCCGGATCGAAGCCGTGCATGCGCAACGCCCATTGCAGCCCAACCAAGGCACCCTTCACCCGTGGCAGCAGGGCGAGGCACAGGATCAACGCCACCACCGGCCAGCCGATCATTTGCATCCAGAGTGGCGGGCTGTAAGCGGCCTCGATCGTCAAGGCCGTCCCGACCACCAGATGACCAGCGATCAGGATGACGAAATAGGGCGGCGCATCGTCCGCGCGATGATGATGCAATTCCTCGCCGCAAGCCGGGCAGCGTTCCCTCACTGTCAGATAGCGGCTGAACATGGGGCCCAAACCACAGTTCGGGCAGCGCAGTCGTACGCCACGCGCCATGGCCGACAGCAGCGACCGGCCGGTGGCCAGCGGCAACTGATCAACGCCTTCAATGATCTGTTCGATTGGCATATCAGGGATGTCGGTCTTCGCTTGGCTTCGGTCAAGCGTCCTGCAACATTATGGCGCAAACGCAGCACACCAGGAGCACCATGCAAAACCTTTCCCAGTTTCCTATCGCGGCACGTTGGCCCGCCCTGCATCCCGATCGCATCCAGCTCTATTCCACGCCCACCCCGAACGGCGTCAAGGCCTCGATCGCGCTCGAGGAGCTTGGCCTGCCCTACGAGCCGCACTTCATCGACATCATGAAGAACGAGACCTGGACGCCGCCGTTCCTGGCGCTCAACCCTAATGGCAAGATCCCCGCGATCGTCGATCCTAACGGCCCCGGCGGCCAGCCGGTGGGGTTGTTCGAATCCGGCGCCATCCTGCTCTATCTCGCCGAGAAGACCGGTAAGCTCCTACCCGTCGACCCGGTGCGCCGCATCGAAACCATCCAATGGGTGTTCTTCCAGATGGCCTCGGTCGGGCCGATGTTCGGCCAGCTCGGCTACTTCTTCAAATTCGCCGGCAAGGACTTCGCCGACAAACGGCCCTTCGAGCGCTACCGCGACGAGAGCAAACGGTTGCTCGGCGTGCTGGAAACCCGGCTCGCCGGCCGGCAATGGATCATGGGTGACGACTACACCATCGCCGATATCGCGTTGATGGGCTGGGTGCGCAATCTGGTCGGCTTTTATGGCGCGGGCGAGATCATGGAGTACGCCAAACTCACGCATGTGCCCGCCTGGCAGGCCCGCTGCCTCGCCCGCCCCGCCGTACAGCGCGGGCTGGAAATCCCCAAGAGGCCATCATGACAACCATCACGGTCCAGGCCGAACGCTACCAGCGCTTCCGTGCCCTGCACCAGCGCCCTGGCGCCTTCATCATGCCTAACGCCTGGGACGGCGCATCGGCCGTCCTACTCAAGCGCGCCGGCTTTGAGGCGCTCGGCTCGTCCTCGATCGCCATCGCCTTCGCGGCCGGCAGGCTCGATGGCCTCAACGAGATTTCGCGCGCCGACGCCATTGCCAATGCCGCGCTGCTCGGCAATCTCACCGACCTGCCCGTCAACGGCGATCTCGAAGATGGCTTCGGCCCCTCGCCCGAGGACTGCGCACTGACCGTGGAAGCAGCCATCGTGGCTGGCTTGGCGGGCCTGGGCATCGAGGACACCACTGCCGACCCGTCCAGCCCGATCCACGACTTCGACCACGCTGTCGCGCGTGTCAAACGAGCCGCTCAGGCCGCCAAGGGACGCATCCTCCTGACCGGACGCACCGACAACTATCTCCAGGGCCGTCCCGACCTGGACGACACCATCCGCCGCCTCACGGCCTTTGCCGAAGCCGGCGCCGACGTGCTATTCGCACCTGCGCTGCCGACCATGGATGCGGTGTGCAAAGTGGTGCAAGCCGTCGCGCCAAAACCCGTCAACCTGGTCTTTGCTCCCACCTCTGGCCCGGTCCCGCTCGCCGACCTCGCCGCCGCCGGAGTAAAGCGGGTCAGTGTCGGCGGTGCTCTCTACCGCTGCGCCATGGATGGCCTTGTGGCGGCTGCGGCTGCGCTCTCGCGAGGCGATATTGCCGGTGCTGCCCCAAAGTTGGGAAGCGCGGAGATTGCCAAGCTGCTGCGGCCGTAGCGTAAGCGGATTCGCGTCTCGACCGTGCCGCCCCGATGGCGCGGTCATTCCGTCGCCGCGCTGGCATCGCGCATGCGCTGCGCATAGACGTTGACGATGAGGGCGATCAGCAGGATCAGGCCACGGATCAGGATTTTAAGGAAACTGTCGATATTGACATGGTCGAGGCCGTTGTTGAGCACGCCCAGGACAAGCAGACCGATGACGGTATTCCCGATGCCGCCGCGCCCGCCGAACAGGCTGGTGCCGCCGACCACCACGGCTGCGATGGCGTCGAGCAGGAACGTGTCGAACTGGTTCTGCTGCGCGCTGCCGAAATAGGCGACGCCCAGCATGCCTGCAAACCCGCTCAGCATGGCCGAAATCACCATCACCGCGCCGATGATGAACTTGACGTTGACGCCAGAATATTCGGCGGCGTCGCGGTTGCCGCCGGTCATATACACATAGCGGCCAAAGCGCGTGTAGGTGAGCACAAGGTGGGCGACCAGCAGCACCAGCATCGCCACCGCGATCAGCCAGCGGATGCCCATGAATTTGCCCGATCCCAGGTTCTGGATGATGTCGGGAAAATTGTAGGCGATCTGCCCGCGCACCAGCAGCGCCGATATGCCGGCTGCGATCTGCATCATGGCCAGCGTCATGATGAACGACGGTATGCCGATGCGCGTGACGCCGAACGCGGTGATGAGGCCCAGGCCCAGGCAGGTCGCGAGAGCAAAAACGACGGCGATGGGGCCCCAGACTGGGACGTTCTGGATATTGGCGTAGTCTGGCTGCAACGTGAAGAAGGCGACCACGATGCCGATGGCGTTGGCGATGGCAGCGACCGAAAGGTCGATCTCGCCGGTTAGAATGACGAAGGTGAGCCCCACCGCGATGATGGCCGTCAACGACACCTGGCCGAGGATGTTGGTGGCGTTGTCGAGCGTGGCGAAGGAGTGGCTGGCGAGACTGAAGAAGATCACAAGCGCGAACAACGTCACTAGGGGCGCGATGTTGCGCAGCTGGCTGCGCAGGAAATAGCTCCAATCACGCGTCGAACTGCTGGGCTTGGTGGTATCGCTCATCAATCAGTCTCCCAGCACACGTTTCAAGGCTGCGCTTTAGGCCGCCGCCAGCAGGTCGGCCTTTTCGACCAGGCCCTCGGAAAAGGATTTCACCACCCGGCCGCGTTTCATGACGATGATGCGGTCGGCCAGCGTCAGGATGGTTTCGGGTTCGGTCGACAGCACGATCACCGCCACGCCCTGATCGCGCAGCGTCTTCAAAATGCGGATGACGTCCTGTTTGGCTCCAACGTCCATGCCGCGCGTCGGCTCGGTCAGGATCAGCACCTTGGGCTTGTGCGTCAACCATTTGGCCAACGCCACCTTCTGCTGATTGCCGCCCGAGAGGTTGCCGACTAGCATCTCAGCATTCGGCGGGCGGATTTGCAGGTCGGCGATCTGCTTGCGGGCCATGTCGCGCTCGGCGTCCGGCTTCAGCAGCAAGCGATGAATGCGGTCCAGAACGGCGATCGAAACGTTCTTGTAGACAGGCTCGGTACGGAACAGCATCAAGCGGCGATTTTCCGGCACATAGGCGATGCCGGCCTTGGCGGCGTCAGCGGTGTTGGCGAGCGGCAGCGGGTTGCCGTCCAGCGTCAGGGTTCCAGCATCGCGCGGCAACTTGCCGAACAGCACGCGGGCCAGCTCGATCTGGCCGCAGCCCATGAAACCGTAGACGCCCAGAATCTCGCCCGAGCGCGCTTCCATCGAGAGATCCTTGACGATCTCGCCCTGGGAAATACCCGTGGCGGCCAGAACGACGGGCTTGGCGGCCAAGGTGAGATGCGTCGATTCCCCCGCGGCTAACTCGCCCGCGCCCTTGCCGATCATCTGCGAGATCAGTGCGTCCTTGGTGGTGTCGGCCGACTTGGTGGTGGCGACGCGTTTGCCGTTGCGGAAAATCGTTATGCGATCGGAAATCTCAAGCACATCCTCGAGGAAATGCGAGATGAAGATCATGCTTCGGCCCTCGGCCTTGAGGCCGCGCAGCGCCTTGAACAGACGCGCGACTTCTGGAGGCGACAGGGCCGATGTGGGTTCGTCCAGGATGATGATGCGGGCGCCCGAGAAGAGCACGCGACTGAGTTCGATCAGCTGCTGGATGCCAACCGGCAGCGATCCGATGCGGGCGAGAGGATCGACATCGAGCCCGAGGCTGGCGATCTGCACCCGGGCTTCGCGCGCCATGCGGGCATAATCGATGGCGCCCATCGCGGTCACCGGTTGCACGCCGAGAAACACGTTCTCGGCCACCGTCAGGTCGGGCACCACCGACAGCTCCTGGTGCACCATGCCGATGCCGGCCTTCAACGAATCGCGCGGGCTGCGGAAGCGCACATCGCGGCCATCCAGCAGCATCTTGCCTTCGAAGTCGTGATGCACCCCGGCGATGATTTTCATCAGCGTGGATTTGCCCGCACCATTCTCGCCGATCAGGCCGTGGATCTCGCCGGGCAACAGCGTGAAGTCGACCTCGCGCAGGGCCGCGACGCCGCCAAAACTCTTGGACGCTTTTTGAAGTTCCAGCAGGGGTCGCTGACCGCCCGTATCGGTGTCGGATGGACTCACAAGCGCTGACGCCTAGGGGTGGTAGGTGGCCTGACTTCATTGTCGCCACCCCCGCTACGGCGGAGGTGACGACAATTCGTATACGTGACGATGGTCGCAGGTCGCCTAGATCAGGAAGTGTCGCTGCATCCACGCGATGCCCGGTGCGGTTTCCTTGGTAATTACCGGACCGTCGGTGGTGATGCTCTTGGGGATACCCGTACCGCTCTTTTCGCCCGACATTAATGCCGCAACGCCTGCCGCAATGGCCCAGCCGTGAATACGGCAGGATGGGTTGCGCACCGTCGCCAGCATACGGCCGTCAATGACCGCTTCCAGCGCCGGAGGCATGGCGTCAACACCGCCGATGATGATGTTGGTCTTACCCTTCTGCTCCATGACTTTGCGGGCGGCCAGCGCCATGTCGTCATTATGGAAGAAGGCGGCCTTCAAATCGGGATACTTGGTCAGCAGCGTGTCCCAGATGCGGGCGACCTTGGTCACGTCCCAGTCGGCCGGCTCCTTGTTCACAACCTCGATTTTCGGGAAGTTCTTCATGACCTTCTCAAAGCCCTTGGCGCGGCCCTGTGCGCCGGAATGCCCAAGCGCGCCCTGCGTCATGACGATCTGGCCTTCGCCACCCATCGCCTCGGCCACCTGTTGGGCGACCGCCGAACCCATGGCGATATTATCGGGAGCCAGGAAGGTGTGGATGTTGATCTTCTCAGGCGGCGCAATCATCGTGTCGAGCTGGATCACGGGCGTGCCGGCATCGATCATTTTCTGAACAGGGTCGACCAAGGTGCCGATCCCGAACGCCTGGATGGCAACGAAGTCCCACTTCTGCGAGGCCATGTTGTCGATGGCGGCGCGCTGTTTGACGGCGTCGAGCTGACCATCAAACCAGGTCACTTCGACGTTCATCAGCTTGCCCCAGGCTTCGGCGGCCTGTTTGCCTTGCGCGCACCAGGTGGCCTGCAAGCCTGCGTTGGAAAACGCAGCCTTCAAGGGTTTTTCCGACTTCATGAGTTCGTCCGCCATGACGGGGTCGAACCCGGCGGCGGCCATATAGGCACCCGCCATGCCGAGCGCACTTGCACTCAGCATGAAGTCGCGGCGGGATTGGGCTAACTTTTCCTTGGCGTCAGACATGGCGGTTCCTCGGGTGTGCCCCGAAGCCAAGACGGCCTCGGCGGCTTATTGTTTCCTCGACTACGGGCCCGGTTGATCCAGACCTCAGACTTGTAACCCCAGACCTCAGACTTGTAACCAACGTGGCCGGCAAGATCAGCCAGCTTCACGGCTGCTGTCAACCACTTACCCGCTGGATCATGCTGTCACGCCTAACGTCGACCGCACTCTGGCGAACCTGCGCGATCGACGACAGTCGCCCGCGCGATATCATAAGCATGCGGGCCAGGCGCAGCGCACGCCGCTCACATGCCGCACGCCGGTCCGGGTCCTTGATGCTTTCCATGTCCTCGACGTGCGCCAGGCCGAGAATGCGGCGCGCCATCTTGGCGCCGGCAAAACCGACCGCGTCCTGGAATAGTCGCGCCATCGTTTTGAGCCGGAAGGCCTCCAGCGCCTGCGCGGCGGCAGGATCGGCAAAGAGCGATGGGGAAAACGCGTCGCCGCGCGCATCGGTACGCCAGAGCTGCAGGAAACGGGCTTCGAAGACGTGCCAGAATGTCTCCATGGTATCGAGAATCCAGCCCTGATAGTCGGCCCGTCCGTCCTGTGCGTTCGCATGGCCATCCTGCGAGAAGAAACTCAGCAGCAGGTTTGCGATCACCGCACCGAGATCGAATCCCATCGGTCCGTAGAAGGCGAATTCCGGGTCGATCACGCGCGTATCATCGGTCGTCACCATGACCGAGCCGGTGTGCAGATCGCCATGCAGCAGGGCCTCAGCGCGGGTAAGAAACGCCCATTTCAACTCCTGAACGGCGATTTTCAGCTCGGCATCGGCGCGAAATGCGGCCGCCATGTCATCGAGTTGCGGGCTGGTCCAACGGTTCAGCTGCGCGATCCGGTAGGGATCGGTAAAGACCAGATCCTCGGTAATCTTGCAAAGCTCCGTATTGAGACAGAACTCCGCCATCCGCTCCTTCTTGGCGGCAGCCGGCACTGCCAGGTCCGAGGTGGAAAACAGCGTATGCGCTGCAAATGTCGCGATGTCCCCGGCAATCTTGGGATAACGGATGGCTTGGATCATGCCCTTGCGCAGGATGATATGCGGCTCCAACAGCTCCATCACGATGGCGGCCCGAGGCGTATCGAAATGGTGCACCTTCGGCACCAGATGCGGCACGACTGCAGTCTGGCTCTGCAAGGCCTGATGCTCGAAATAGGCCCGATCCAGCGGCAGCGGCCAACTCTCGCCGACCAGCCGCACATAGGGCAGCGCCTGCTTGACGCACACCCCGCCGCTTGCTCCTTTGACGATAAAAACCAGATTGAGATTGCCGTCGCCAACCTCGCGGACGCTCCACTCCTCAAGCCTGCCACCGAGGAGGGCCCTTACGTCCGGCCGTTCGCTGAGGAACGATCGAATGGTCGCCTCGGTCAGCGGAGCGTAGCCGGCGCCTCCGACGAAATGGTTCTTTATATTCAGCATCCTGCCGCGCTCCATACCCGAGTCCTGCGTGCTTAGCTTCTGGCTCCAATTGCGCGCCCTGCATCCTTCGGCTTGGGCAACCCGGCTTGCCCCGCAGCGATTTCCGACAGCTTGCTCAGGATTGCCGCTTCCGCGGGGGCGGCTTTGCTGGCCTTCTGGTCCACATGCAGCAGCATCTGCTCGGCGGTGGCCAGCACGTCGCCAGAGCGCGCGTGCTTCATGGTCATGAATACGTGCAGGCGCTTGTCGTCATGGCTGAGCACCTGTGTCTCGACCTGGATCGGCTCCAGCGCTGCGACGTCCTTGCGATGCAGGATGTGCGTCTCAACCGTGTAGTAGCTGAGCCCGCGCTTGGTGTAGGCCTCGTTGACCCCGATCAGCTGCAGCAGGCCGTCCGAGGCTTGGCTGAACACATGCAGGTAGCGGCCCTCGTTCATGTGCTTGTTGTAGTCGGTCCAATCCGGGGCGACCACCGTCTCGTAGAGGCGCAGCGGCTTTGTATAGTCATGCGTTGCACTGACGGTTTCGGCGTGCGCCTGTTGGTAGAGCCGCTTCTCATAATCGGCCAGCGTCTTACCGGCGCCGTAGTCCTGCGTCTTCAGCGCCTGGAACAATGTCACCAGGCAATCGTCGCGCTTGCGCTCCAGCTCGCGGATGGAAATGCCCTTGGCTTGATCGTCCGACTGCGCACAGATGGTGTCGAGCAGCTCCGGCGTCAGCTCGGGCACGTCCATCAGCTTGGTCCAGGGCCATTTCAGCGAGGGGCCGAATTGGCCCATGAAATGCCGCATGCCCTCGACGCCGCCGGCGATCCGGTAGATCAGGAACGTGCCCATGAAGGACCAACGCAGGCCGGGGCCAAAACGCATTGCGTCGTCGATTTCCTCGGCGGTGGCGACTCCGTCGTTGACCAGCCAGAGCGCCTCGCGCCACAGCGCCTCCACCAGCCGGTCGGCGATAAAAGCGTCGATTTCCTTGCGCACATGGAGCGGGTGCATGCCGATGGAGCGATAGAACTCCATGGCGCGGTCGATATTGGCCTTGGAGGTTTTTTCCCCGCCCACGACCTCGACCAGCGGCATGAGATAGACGGGGTTAAAAGGATGGCCGACCATCATGCGTTCCGGCCGCGCCATGGCGCTCTGCAGTTTTGTCGGCAACAATCCCGACGTGGACGAACAAATAAGCACGTCGGGCCGCGCGTATTTGTCGATCTCGGCGAACAGTTTTATTTTCAGGTCTTCCCGCTCGGGCGCGCTTTCCTGGATGAACTCGGCGTCGGCGACCGCCGCTGTCACATCGCGCACGACCGTGATTTTTCCACGCTTGGAGACCGGCGCCATAGTCAGCTTGGCCTGCGCCCGCTCAGCATTGGCGAGCACGTCCGCCATGCGCGCCTCAGCCTCGGGGTGCGGATCGAGCACCTTCACGTCGATGCCGTTCCACGCGAGCCGCGCCGCCCAGGCCGCGCCGATGACGCCGGCCCCGACGCAGGCGGCGGATTTGATTTGCGCCATGAGTGCTCCTATCTCGTTAGGCGGCCGTGCTGGCAAAGCGCACGCCATGCATGGTATATTCGGGAGTGTTGCTTTCCAGGAGGCGCCCCGCAATGTCAATCGCGACAGCAGCGAGCGAATTCACGGCAGTTATGAAACAGGATGGGGGTTGGTGGATCGGTTGGATCGAAGAAAGTCCTGGCGTCAATTGCCAGGAACGGACGCGCGAGGAACTCGTCGAGACGCTTCGCCAGACGCTAGCCGAAGCCATCGAGATCAACCGGGCCGCACGCGCGTAACAGTCAATTGGCTATTCTTGTATCGAAGTTCACAGCGTTTCCGTATGCCCATCGATTGCAATCTCCTGCCCCGAAATCCGCGCGCCGAACTCCGAGGTCAGGAACAGGATCATGGCCGCGATGTCGTCGGGCTTGACGAACTGGCGCAGCGAGGAACGCGACACGATCTGCGCGCGCACCTGATCAGCCGAGCGGTTGGTCTTCAGCGCCTCGGCGGCGATGACGCGGTCGATGCGGTCGCCCTCGACAGCGCCGGGGCAGATGCAGTTGACGCGGATGCCGCTCGGCCCAAGTTCCTGAGCGAGGGTTTTCGTCAAGCCACGGATGGCCCATTTGGCCGACGCATAGGGCGAGCGGCGCGGGAAGCCGAAAAGCCCGGCATTCGAGGACATATTGATGATGCAGCCGGATTGATTGCGTTTCAGATGTGGGATCGCCGCCTTGGCGCACAGGAAGGCGCCGTCAAGATTGACGCCGAGGCAGCGGCGCCAATCGGCCAGCGAAATGTCCTCGAGATTGGCCGTGGGACCGGCGATGCCGGCCATATTGACCAGCACGTCGAGGCCGCCAAGTTCTTCCGTGGCCGCCTTGAACAGCTCCGTGACCTGATTTTCATCCGAAACATCCGCCGCCATGCCAGCAAACTTCGGTTGCGACTTTAGGGTCGCCGACAGCGCGGCGCTATCGGCATCGCAAATGAAAACATTAGCGCCAGCGGCCGCAAACGCCTCAGCCGTGACGCGGCCAATGCCCGATCCGGCGGCGGTGATCAGCACACGTTGCCCAGCATGTATCGGCATCGCCTAACTCCGCTTCTTGAGACCCAACCGCGCGCGGACGGCAGAAGGTCCGGCGACACTCATATTCATCGCCTCCATAATCGTTACTGCCCGTTCGACCAGCGCGCCGTTGGTCGCCAGCACGCCCTTCGACAAATAGATATTGTCCTCCAGCCCGACGCGCACGTTGCCGCCGGCCAGCACCGATTGCGCCACCCAGGGCAGCTGCATGCGGCCGATGGAAAAGCTCGACCACACGGCCCGGGCAGGCATCGCATTGACCATGGCCATGAACGTGCCGATGTCGGCCGGCGCGCCATAGGGAATGCCCATGCACAGCTGCACCAGCACGGGATCGGGCAGCAGGCCTTCCTTCATCAGATCCTTGACCTGCCAGAGCTGGCCGGTGTCGAACACCTCGCATTCCGGCTTCACGCCGAGTTCGAGCATGATCTTGGCCATCGCCCTGAGCATGTCTACCGAGTTGACCATGATGTAATCGCCGCCGGCGAGGAAATTCATGGTGCCGCAATCGAGCGTGCAGATGTCGGGCAGCAGCGCCGCCACATGCGCCAGCCGCTCGGTGGCGCCCGCCATGTCGGTGCCCTTGGTCTTGGGCGGCAGCGGATGTTCGGGTTCGCCCAGCACCAGATCGCCGCCCATGCCTGCCGTGAGATTGATGAGCACGTCCACGCCGGAGGAGCGGATGCGGTCGACCGCCTCGCGATACAGCTCAACCGACCGCGAGCCCGCCCCGGTCGAGGGCTCGCGCACATGCAGATGCACGACCGCCGCCCCCGCGCGCGCCGCCTCAATGGCGCTGTCGGCGATCTGGCGCGGCGTGACGGGCACCTTGTCGGACTTGTCAGTGGTGGCGCCCGCGCCGGTCACGGCGCAGGTGATGAAGGCTTCGGTGTTGAGCATTTTTTGCAGGCCTCCCGGGATCGGTTTTGCAGCGAGGCTAGCCGAGTTGCGGTCGGCGTGCGATGCCATTTTGCGACATGAAACCTGCGAACTGCGAAAGGCGTCGGTCATGACGGACTTTTCAACGCGTGCCTTGCCCGAAGCGCCCGATGTGCTGGCCCCAGATGGCTCGGAGGTGCGTATCCTTGCTGGACTCGGGGCCGGCAGCATGGCGCATTTCCGACTGGTCGCAGGAGTGGTGACCAAGGCCGTGTCACATCGTACGGTCGAGGAACTCTGGTTCGTCGTTGCCGGCTGCGGCGAGATCTGGCGCCGGCAAGGCGCACGGCAAGAAATCGTCGCCCTGATCCCAGGCCAGAGCCTGACGATCCCGCTCGGCACCGCCTTTCAGTTCCGCGCCCTAGGCGATCAAACGCTCGACATTGTCGGTGTGACGCTCCCGCCTTGGCTGGGGCCGGAGGAGGCCATCATGGTCGATGGGCCCTGGACACCTACGGTTTAAGAATCGCCGCCCAACCGAACGTCAGCAATGGCGCCACCTTGCCCGCGAAGGTTGCCAGCGTCTCGAGCAGCGCCGCGCTCTTGATGTCGGCCGCCGTCAGATCCTGTTTCACGAACCAGGATTTTCGCTTGA
>JAYUAJ010000458.1:0-16921 GCA_043741375.1 Hyphomicrobiaceae bacterium
AATTCGCAGATTCCCAGCGGGGACGGACCATGTCAAAGTGACTCAGTACGATTAAGGCGGCAAGGCTACTCGGAATCGGCACTTTATCGCATTTGGGAAAACTCCATTGATGGATGGGGGCTTCGCTGACACGCATTTTTATTCATGAATTGACTCACGCCGTTACCGGACAACCTGATTTTGTTTCGCAAACCGACATTACCCCATATATCGATATATTGCGTGGATTAGCCGGAACCGCTGCGCCAAACACCACGGGCGCAGCTGTGGACGAGGAGAACAAGGCCTACTCAAATCCGGGTCAAATGCGGGTGAATTACGTCGGCCAGTACGATCCCGGTGAAGCGACAAATGCCTTTGCCAATGCTAGCCCGCTAGGTTTACCCCTAATTTCGTCGGAGCATGCATTTCGGCAACGAACTGATTTTGCACCAGGCCGCCAGCCAGGGCAAACTTTCATCTTGTTCTTCACGACGCAATATACAGTATTGGCGTTGGTGCCACACTACAGGGCATCGACACCCGAACCTATACCGCAAAACCAAACGATCTAATCTTTGGCTATGCGGGCGATGACACAATTCAAAGCGGCAATGGTGATGACTACGTCTATGGCAACTGGGGTAATGACGTACTCGTCGGCGGCGCCGGCAAGGACCATTTATACGGCGATAACGGCAAAGGCCTTGTGGGCGACGACACCACCGACCCGGGCCGCGCGGTCGGAAACGATAGTCTTTTTGCGGCTGACCGCGAAGGATGGGAAAGTGACGCAGCGCACCAGATAACCACAACCGATGGCACACTTTGGAACGACAATGTATTCGACCGCCTCGAAGGCGGACCCGGCAACGACCACTACTACGTGGGTTCGATTAGTCTCGGAGGGCTCGATCTGTCTCACAGGGTATTTTCAGACCTATCGACCTACACGTTCAATCCAGGAATTTACAGTTATATTGATATCGTTTCTGATGTTGAAGGAAATGATACAATTATGTCAAAAATCGTTAATTCTACCTCCGGCGCCCTTGCGATAGATGTGGCGGGTCACTATACTAAGGTCTCGGGTCTCGGGTGTCGGAGCCGGTGGAGGACCCGAACGTTGGGCTATTGGAGGCACTCTTAGCTCAGAAGGCTATTGGATCACGTTTGATCCAGGCACGAATCGGTATGTGTTCTATGAGCGCGAATTATTTGTGGCCGCATTTGCTATCGAAAACTTCACCGACGGACACTTCGGTGTGACTATAGAAGACAAGGCTGCGCCGACGCCACCACCCGCCGGTCCCCCAACGCAGAACGGCACTCCGGGCGCCGACACTATGAGCGGCGGCGCTGGAACGGACATCATTGCCGGGGGTTCTGGCAATGATTCGATTTCTGCCGGAGCTGGTGGGGACCTGATTGATGGAGGCGCTGGCGCGGACACAATTGATGGCGGCGACGGCACCGATATTGTGACTTATGTCAACTCGACTGCTGCCGTCAACATCGACCTTAACCGCCTCACGGCTCAGATAGGTGGCGATGCGCAAGGCGATATCCTTGTTTCAATTCAGAGCGTTATCGGATCTGGGTTCGACGATACAATCGTTTCGTCTTACATGGACGCCTATATCGATGGCGGCGCCGGATCGGATTCGATTATCGCAGCTGGTGGCGCCGACATCATAATTGGTGGGCTCGGCAATGACACCATACGATCCGGAGACGGCGCAGATTCAATATCAGCCGGTGATGGCAGTGATTCGGTCTTTGGCGGCAATGGCAACGATTCAATTGATGGTGGGATCGGCGCCGATACTCTGATTGGTGGCGCTGGCGCGGACACATTGGACGGCGGGTTGTGGACTGATACCGTCGATTACTCGGCTTCTGCTGCTGGTGTCGCGGTCAGCCTTGCGGCGGGTGCCGTTGGCGCTGGGGGAGATGCGGCGGGCGACGTCTTAATTGGGGTCGAGGTCTTGGTCGGGTCTGGCTGGAATGACACGCTAATTGGAGGTTCCGGATATTCCACTCTGATCGGCGGCGCCGGGAACGACATTCTTTATGCAGGAAGCACCAACACTCGGCTGGACGGAGGTTCAGGCAACGACTCCATGTATGGTGGAATGGGTAACGATAGTTTCGTCGTCGATTCAACAGGTGATTTTGTTACTGATTCGAACGGCTCAGGAACAGACAGAGATACTGTGTATACAACACTGAACACCTATTCGTTAGCCGTAGGCAATAACATAGAACAGGTGGTTTTTACCGGCGTCGGTAATTTTGTTGGAACTGGCAATGAGTTAAGAAATTACATATCTGGTGGAGACGGTAATGACACACTCACTGGTGGCTCTGCGGCTGGCGGGCAGAAAGATACTTTAGATGGTGGACTTGGAAACGATGTGCTTGGCGGATCGCCGCCAACAGTAAGTGTTGCTGAAAAAATGATTGGTGGGCTCGGTAACGACACTTACAACATTGATTCCAACGACACCACAGGGTTCGGAACCGGGCAATATTACGATATCATAGAAAATACAGGAGAAGGAACCGATACGGTCAACGTATTTGTGAACGCCAACTTAGAATTCACCAACTCAATCGAAATATTCAATCTGGCGTCAACAGCGGGCGCCATCAATTTGACCCTTGGCGATATCTCTCGGGTGTACAACTATGCTACATCTGCCGCGGTCAATGGAAATGCTTCAGCCAATATAATCGCGGGTGGGGCAGGAGCGGATACCATCAATGGTGGCGGCGGAAATGACAGACTAGCAGGCTTCGAAGGAGTGGATCTTCTCTCGGGCGGCGCGGGCAACGATACCTTCGTATTTTACGCGATCGGGACAGGCGGCGACACCGGGAAAACAGCAGCGACGCGAGACATTATTGTGGATTTCGTGCACGCTGCGGATAAAATCGATCTGCTTCAGATTGATGCCAATCCAACAACAACTGCTATCAATGAGGCCTTCGCTTTCGTGGCAGCCGGAGGTGCGTTTTCAAGCTCCGCGGCGCAAGTGCATGTCGTGCAAAGTGGCATCAATGCGATTATTGAAGGGCATACACCAGGTCACATCGTGCCAGATTTCATGATTCAGCTCAACAACGTAACGGCCAGCAGCATTTTAGCGACGGACTTCATCCTGTAGTTGGTATCTGAGTACAATTTGTGTGGAGCGACGTCATCGATCTGCTCGATACTCAGCCGCCGTGGTCGAGGCGCCAGCCCGCGCCACCGTTCGCAAACGCCAACAGGCCCAGATTGCTCCGGGCCTGCTGACAGCGAGACACGACGAGAACCCTAAAACTACAGCCGGAACCTAATCTGGTCGGACCAGAACCGCTCGAGCCGCATCAGGCTGAGGTTAAGCATGCGCATATCGCGCTCGTTAACTTCGCCGACCGTCTCCAGCGACCGCAGCTGGCGCTGGTACAGCTCGCTGACCACGTCGCAGGCTTCTTGGCCGCGCTCGGTGAGGCTGACCCGTACGGAACGGCGATCCGTTTCGGAGCGCTTGTGGTGGATATAACCCATGTCCACCAGTTTTTTGAGGTTGTAGCTGACGTTTGAGCCGAGATAATAACCGCGGGTGCGAAGCTCCCCGGCCGTCAGTTCGGCGGTGCCGATGTTGTACAGCAGTAGCGCCTGCACGCTGTTCAGCTCGGACTGGCCCAGCCGGTCGAATTCATCCTTGATGACATCGAGCAGAAGGCGGTGAAGACGCTCCACCAGGCGCAACGCCTGCAGATACTCAATCTTCAGCCCGCCCTCCGCTTCGTTGACGGAGTGCGCGTACTCTTTCAATAACGCCGACATATGTGTCTCGCCCTGAACTCTGTTTGACGCCCGAAGTCTTCTTCGTTGTTGAGCATCAAGGTAAGCGAAGTCGGCTAAGGGCGGCTTAAGGGGCGTGGTGAAGATTTGGTGTCGTTGCGCGCCAGAGTGAAATAGCTGATTTCACTCAGAAAATCGATGGCGCCTGGGGCTCGGGCGGGAGGTCCAGCTCCGCGCCCGGCAGGCCGGCGCGGGCCATGGCGACGCGGTATTCCAGCGTCAGCGCCGCTCGCAATGTCTGGGGCGGATTGTCGGTAAGCATGTTGAACGTCGCATCCAGCGTGGCGGCCGAAAGGCCCGCGACATCTTCAGCCAGGGCGTGCGCCCAGGCGGCTTCAGGCCCGGTGACCGTCTCCAGTCTCGCGACGATGTCTTCGGCGGACGGCGCGGCGAAACAGGCATCGATGGTGGGTAGATAGGGGTCGAGCGGCGATCGGCCGGGGTCGCGATGGAGGCCATCCAGGACGTCATCCACGGGGTCGGCCTCGGCCAGGCGCTCGCGGATTTCGGCGAAGAGACTGGCCTCAACGCAATGCGTCACCAGCCCGACGCGATAGGCCAGCGCGCGATCGATCGGGCGGCCACTGAGGGCCAGATAGAGACCGAGATGCCCTGGCAGGCGGGCCAGGATGAGGGATAACCCTGCATGTGGCGTGTCGCTGTTACGGATATCAGGGGTGCAAAACGTGAACAATTCGCCGGCGACAGCGTGGGTGCCGTGGACGGCGAGGCCAAGCATCGGCGAACACGCCGGTCCGTCCAGCAGGCTCACAATGGGCTTTGGATGGCGGTCCACATGCCAGGCGGCCAAGGCTGCCTCCTTAAAGTGTGAACGCGGTTCATTATGTGCGCTAAACTCGAGCAGAGTTGCATAGGTCTCACGATCTCTCAGGTGCCTCTGCAGCGTCGAATTGAAATAAGTATAATCACGTATTCTGCCGACCTTGATCACCCCTAGACGTCGATCCTGTCTGTCGTCCATGGTCGTGGTGTTGTCGCGCAACGTCTTGCCAACGTCGCCATCCGTCTTGGCAGCGCCTGGTACTGTATCAGCTGTGCCAGATGACACGTTGTGACCTTCGCTCTCGATCTGTTCGTCCGAACTCAACTTGCCTTCTGTTCGCAATTTAGCCATCCCATCTGCCGAAAAGCCGCAGCTGGGATTAGGGGAGCAGGGACACCGCAATGACTTCGGCGCGCCGGCGAGCATGGTTGTTATACGGAGTTGTGGCAGCCCTCGCCATCGCCGGGATCGGCTTGGCCGTTGACGCCTCTGCGCGAAGAGCTCAAAAGCCGAAAGCCGTCACACCTCCAGCGCTCACATTGCGCGGGACATCTCCAAGCCCTGACGCTCCCACCGCGGCATCCAACGCAAAACCGTCCGCCGTCGCCGCGAAGGTTGTGCCGCCTGCGAAATCACCCACTGCCTGGCCAGCCGCCGAGGTCTCCGCCGCTCGGTTGGAATGCGACAGCCTCCTGAAGGGCCTGAAGCTCGATTTCACCTTCGCTCCCTCCGTTCGCAACAAAAATTGCGGCAGCCCCCAGCCAGTCGAGGTCCGCTCGTTCGGCGGAATCGCCGTTCAGCCGCCCGCCATCGTGAATTGCCGGATCGCCGCCAAGCTCGCCCAATGGCTGGCCTCTGACGTCCAGCCGCTCGCGCGCAAGGAATTGAAATCGGACGTCGTCGCCATAAAAAACGAGGCAGGCTACGACTGCCGCAACCGCTACGGCGACCCTGGCCAAAAACTCAGCGAGCACGCCACCGCCAACGCGCTCGACATCGGCGCTTTCACGCTCGCCGATGGCACGATCCGGTCTGTCCTTGGCAACTGGGGACCCGTGCTCCGTGATTTGATCAAATCCGCCAGGGACGCCCAAACGCCAAAACCGACCACCGGCTTCGCGACCAAGGTGACACTTGCCGATGGACCTAACCAGGCGGCGGCGGCGCTGCCATCGCTTGCCGCCATGCCCGCCATCACGGCTGAATTGGCGGCCAAAAACCACCTCGGCTCTAGTGCGATCCGTCAAGCCATGCGCGCCGAAGCCGACGCGCTGGGCGTGGCGCTCGCCGACCCGCAATCAGCCGGCGCCCGCTTCATCCACGCCGTCCACGCCAGCGCCTGCCTGCGCTTTGGCACCGTGCTCGGCCCCGAAGCCAACGACGCTCACCGCGAACATTTTCACCTCGATCTGGCGCCAAGGCCAGGCTCGAACTATTGTGAGTAAGGCACGATCTTGCCTCTCCCCGCCTCTTTGCGGTGAGAAGCCGTAGGGTGGGCCGAGCTTTTGCGCGAAGCCCACCGTCCGGAGCAAAGAGGTGGGCTTCGCAAAGAAGCTCAGCCCACCCTACGGTTCAATTTCTTGGTCCCTCCGTAGTCGGGGCAGCAGGTCTGATTGGGGCGGAACCCTGCCTTTCAAAGTGTGGAGGTCTTGCTCCGTGAGCGTCACTCAATTTTCCCCACACGGTCGGCGGTAGGTATGAGAGGATCGTCTCGACACGGATGGACTTTTTCTAGCGTATAAAGATAAAAAGGCCCTCAGATGACTTCGCCCACCTCCCCACCCCCAGGCTTCCCCGCAACACGCCTACGCCGCAACCGCGCCAGCGACTGGTCGCGCCGCCTGGTGCGCGAAACTGCCCTGACGACGGATGATCTGATCTGGCCGCTTTTCCTGGTCGATGGCAAAGATAAGCGCGTCGCCGTGCCTTCGATGCCGGGTGTCGATCGGCTGAGCGTCGATCAAGCGGTGCTCGAGGCGAAAGAGGCGCGCGACTTAGGGATTCCGGTGCTCGCGCTGTTTCCCGCCACCGATCCCAAACTCAAAACCGACGACGGCCGCGAGGCGTTGAACCCCGAAAATCTCATCTGCCGCGCCGTGCGCGACATCAAGAAGGCCGTTCCCGAAGTCGGCATCCTTTGCGACGTGGCGCTCGATCCCTACACCTCTCATGGGCAGGATGGCCTGCTGGAGGGCGAGGTCATCGTCAACGACGCCAGCCTCGCCGTGCTGGTCAAACAGGCGCTGCTGCAGCGCGAGGCCGGCTGCGATATCCTCGCGCCCTCCGACATGATGGACGGACGTATTGGCGCTATACGACAGGCCTTGGAGGCCAAGGGTGATCACGGCGCGCAGATCATGGCGTATGCGGCTAAATATGCCTCCGCTTTCTACGGACCGTTTCGCGACGCGGTCGGCTCCAAGGCGGCGCTGAAAGGCGACAAGCGCACCTATCAGATGGACCCGGCCAACGGCGACGAGGCGATCCGCGAAGTTGGCCTGGACCTGGCCGAGGGCGCCGATTTCGTCATGGTGAAGCCCGGCATGCCGTACCTGGACATCGTGCGCCGCGTGCACGAAACCTTCCGTGTGCCAACCTTCGCCTATCAGGTGTCAGGCGAGTACGCCATGCTGATGGCCGCTGCCGCCAACGGCTGGCTCGATCGTGACAAGGTCATGATGGAAGGACTGCTCGCCTTCAAGCGCGCGGGGGCAAGTGGTGTGCTGACGTATTTTGCCCGCGATGTGGCGAAGTTGTTGAAGGGCGGGTGAGAGGTGTGCCGCCGGAGCTAGCCACTCGCCTTGCAGCAAGGTCAATTCCGCGCGAGTATCTGGCAACCAACTTTTAAACCCGGATGCGATCCCTATGCCCGATATCCCCATCTTGCCTGCCGACATCGCGACCTTCCGCAAGGACGGCGTCGCCGTCCTGCGCGGCGTCCTCTCGGCCGGCTGGGTCGCCCGGCTGGCCGAAGCGGTGGCGGAAAACCTCGCCCATCCGGGGCCTTACGGCAAAAACCACGCCGAGGGAACCTCGGCCTATTTCGGCGATTACTGCAATTTTCCGCGCATAACGGCGTTCCGCGAGGTGGCTGACCAGGGGCCGCTCGGAGCCGTCGCCGCCGCGCTCATGGGCAGCCGGCGCGCGCAGCTGTTCCACGAGCATGTCCTGGTCAAGGAGCCCTGCAACGCCACGCCCACCCCATGGCATCAGGACCAGCCGTATTACAGCGTCGATGGCGATCAGACCGTGAGCCTTTGGGCGCCGCTCGATCCGGTGGTGGCGGAAGTGTGCCCAAAGTTCCTTGCTGGCAGCCATGCTGATGGGAAATTCTACGTGCCCAAGCGCTTCAAGACCAATGCGGCCATGGAGGGGGATACCTCTCAGTATACCCCGTTTGATGGCGTCGATGAAGAAAAGGAGAAAGCCCGCCTGCGCTTCTGGGCGCTGGCCCCCGGCGATGCGGTCGCGTTCAACTTCAAGACCCTGCATAACGCGCCGCCGAACACCTCGGGCAACCGCCGCCGTGCCATCAGTTTCCGCTTCATCGGCGAGGACGCGCGCTACGCCGTGCGCTCCCATGCGGTGTCCCCGCCCTACCCGGAGATGGGGCTGAAGGCCAAGCACGGCGACAGGATGCCGGAGGATTGGTTTCCGGTGGTGTGGCGACAGTAGAGCGCCCGAGAGCGCTTCCGGAAAAGTGTTAAGCGGCTTTCCGAACAGAAGCGCGACCCAACAAAGACCTAGAGCCTTGAGGCGTTTCGAAGAAAAGCTGAAAGGCTCTAAACGTCAACTCATGGGCGGCGCTTCGCAGGTTGATGGGTCGCCACCGCGCCAGCCTCGGGCATACCATTGCGGCGTCGATTGAGGGGCGAGCCCCGGTCCTCGCCAGTCGTTGGGAACGATGACGTACTCGAAGCAATTGCGGCTGAGTTGGCGCAGAAGGTAGCAGCCGCCGTTGATGTCGCCGCTGTAGAAGGTGCAGAACACGTTGCCCTGGAACGACCACTTGCCCGTGAAGTCGCCACGTTGGTCCCGGTAGGCGATGGCTCCGCTGGCCGAGTAGTCGTCGACCCAGTGCTCGCCGTCGCGATAGTAGCCCTTCATGGCATGGCCGGTCATTTCGCGCCGGATGTCGGCCTCGCTCAGCCAGACTTCGGCTGCCGCGACTGCGCTGCAGCTGCCGCTGCAGAAGCCCAAGGCAATGATGGCGGCGAGTGAGCGAATGCGAGTCACGGCCACTTCACCACCGGCGGCAGGCTGGAGAGAATCGAGTCCACGTTGCCACCGGTCTTCAGGCCAAAGATCGTCCCGCGGTCGTAGAGCAGGTTGAATTCGACGTAGCGGCCGCGGCGCACCAGCTGTTCTTCTCGATCCGCCTCGGTCCAGGCTGTCGCGAAGTTCCGCCGCACGAGGTCAGGATAGATGTCTAAGAAGGCTCTGCCGACATCCTGCGTAAAGGCGAGATCGGCGCCCCAGTCGCCACTGTCGAGGTAGTCATAGAAAATGCCACCTATGCCGCGCATTTCGTTGCGGTGCTTGAGATAGAAGTAGTCCTCGCACCACGTCTTGTAGCGCGGATAATCGGCGACTTCGTGGGCTTGGCAGGCGCCCCGCATGGCGGCGTGAAAGGCGAGCGTATCGGGGTCCTCCTGCGTGCGGCGGCGATCCAGCACCGGCGTCAGGTCCGCCCCGCCGCCGAACCAGGCTTTGGTCGTCACCACCAAGCGCGTGTTCATATGCACGGCAGGCACGTTAGGGTTTTGTGGATGGGCGATCAGCGAGAGGCCTGAAGCCCAGAAACGCGGGTCTTCGGAGGCGCCAGGAATCTGTCCGCGGAATTCTGGCGCGAATTCGCCGAACACGGTCGAAGTGTGCACGCCCACCTTCTCGAACACGCGCCCGTGCAACATCGACATGACCCCGCCCCCGCCCTCGGCGCCGGTATGGTCCTTGCGCAACCAGGGCGTGCGCATGAAGCGACCGGCCGGCCGATCCGACAGGGGCGAGCCCGCCGGCAAGTCGGCCTCGACGGCCTCGAAGGCGGCGCAGATCTCGTCGCGCAAGGCCTCGAACCAAGCGCGGGCGGTGGACTGGCGTTGCGAAATCAAGCTATACTGCCCCCCAGGATCGACAGCTGTGGTGATAGAAGGCCTTCAGTACCATGGGAAAATCAAGCGATAAGCTGCTGCCTAGAGTTCTGCCGCCAGCGAACCCGCCGGATAGCACGTCAAAACAGAAAATTCGCGCTGCAGTGCGGGCCGTCGTTCGTGACAGTGGTTCGGGGCAATTTACGCCGGCCGGGGATGGCAAGCCACTCAAGACAGCAACTCGCGGGTCGGTCCGCACAAAGACTTCATGAGTTCGGCGCCGCGATCTGCATCCTCGCTTCAGAAATCGCAGTCTTCCAGAACGCCTCCAGAACACTACGCTGATAGTGTTTTTCTGAACTGCCCGTTTGATTCAGACTACATCCCTATTTTTGACGCTGTCGTATTCGCTATCTTTTCATGTGGTTTCATCGCCCGCAGCGCTTTGGAAATTACTGACAGTTCCGAAGTCCGCATAGATAAGATTTGTCGGATCATCTCTAACTCAAAGTTGGCCGTCCATGATCTTTGCCGCACTGAACTGGATGCCGACAGTAATTTGCCACGATTCAACATGCCGTTAGAGTTGGGCATATTTCTGGGAGCCAAAAAACTGGGAACAAAAATCCAGCGCGAGAAGTCGTGCCTGATGCTTGACCGAGAGGCCTTTCGTTACCAGAAATTCATCTCCGATATCGCAGGACAGGACATTCGCGCTCATTCGGGGCAGCCGGAACAGGCCGTCACTCAGATCGGCGATTGGCTCGCTAGCACAACCGGTCGCAAGACCATTCCCGGTGGCGCAGCAACATGGCAAAGGTATCAGCGATTTCAGGCACAGCTGCCGGCGATATGTGAAAACGCCGAATTGCTCCCAATTGAGATGACTTTCAACGTCGCACTCACATTGTCGAAACTTGGTTGGTCGAAATGGGCCTTACGCGGTCCCGGCATCCAAGCGGCAATCAACCCTAGGCTTTCGTTATGCTCGCCGCCATACTCGCCTGGTTCGAGAAACATATCGATCCGTTCCTGAAGGGCGACGAGAGCAAGCCACCAGGCGGGTTGCTGGCGTTCTATTGGTACTACGTCAAGCCGGTGTGGCCGCTGTTTGCGTTGTTGCTGGTGGTGGGCTTTGCCGGCTCGATCATAGAGGTCTCGCTGTTCGCCTATCTCGGCGGGCTGGTCGACCGGCTGAAGAACGCCGCCGACCCCAGCACGTTCTTTGCGGACCACGGTCCGCTGCTGCTCTGGATGGCGTTCGTGGCCGTGGTGCTGCGCCCGATCGTCTTCGCCTTCTCGGACCTGCTGAAGAACCAGACCATCTCGGCGCCCTTCACCAACCGCATCCGCTGGCAGACGCATCGCTATGTGCTGCGCCAGTCGCTGGGCTATTTCCAGAATGATTTCGCCGGCCGCATCGCCAACAAGATCATGCAGACCGGCCCGGCCTTGCGCGAAAGCGTGATGCAATGCGTGGAGGCGATCTGGTTCGTCATCATCTATACGGGCTCGGCGCTCTATCTGTTCGCGCAGGCCGACGTGCGCCTGACCATTCCGCTGCTCTTGTGGCTGGTCTCCTACGTCGTCCTGCTGCGCTATTTCGTGCCGCGCGTGAAGGAGCGCGCGGTCGCCAACTCCGATGCGCGTTCGCGCCTGACGGGGCGGATCGTCGACAGCTACACCAACATCCTCACCGTAAAACTGTTCGCGCATGCCGACCGCGAGGACGCCTATATCGCTGGCGGCCTGAAGGCGCAGCTCGACACCTTCAAGGCGCAGCTGCGCATGATCACCTTCATGAACACCAGCGTCTGGGCCAGCAACGGCCTGCTGATGGCCGGCACCACGGGCCTGGCGCTGTGGCTGTGGTCGAAAGGATCGATCACCATCGGCGCCATCGCGCTCGCCTCCAGCCTGGTCATCCGCATCGTCAACATGTCCGGCTGGATCATGTGGGTGGTGACGGGACTTTTTGAGAACATTGGCCAAGTTCAGGAGGGCATGGAGACGATTTCGCGCGAGCATGACGTGGTCGACAAGCCGGGCGCCAAGCCGATTGCGGTCAAGCGCGGAGAAATCCGCTTCGATGGCATCAGGTTCCACTATGGCAAAGGCGGCGGCATCATCGACAATCTGTCGCTCACTATCCGGCCGGGCGAAAAGGTCGGGTTGGTCGGCCGCTCGGGCGCGGGCAAGTCGACGTTGGTGAACCTGCTGTTGCGCTTCTACGACCTCGAAGGCGGGCGCATCCTGATCGATGGCCAGGACATCGCGGGCGTCGCCCAGGATACGCTGCGCGCCAACATCGGCATGGTCACGCAGGATACTTCGCTGCTGCACCGCTCGGTGATGGACAACATCCTCTACGGCCGCCCCGAGGCAGGCGAGGCCGAGGCGATCGCGGCGGCCAAGAAGGTGCGCGCGCATGACTTCATCCTGGGCCTGAAGGATTTCCATGGCCGCACGGCCTACGCCTCGCATGTTGGCGAGCGCGGCGTGAAGCTTTCGGGCGGCCAGCGCCAGCGCATCGCCATTGGCCGTGTGCTGCTGAAAGACGCGCCGATCCTGATCCTGGACGAGGCGACCAGCGCGCTCGACAGCGAGGTCGAGGCCGCGATCCAGGAGCAACTCTACGCGCTGATGAAGGGCAAGACCGTGATCGCGATTGCGCATCGGCTCTCCACCATCGCGGCCATGGACCGGCTGGTGATCATGGATGAGGGCGAGATCATCGAGGACGGGACGCATTCCGAGTTGCTGAAGCGCGGCGGGCTCTACGCCGAATTGTGGAACCGCCAGAGCGGCGGATTCCTGGCGCGCGAGGCGGCAGAGTAGGGGGGCGGACGCTAAGCAGAGGAGCCGCAGGTGCGGGCAAGGACCACAGAGCGCGAGAGATGCAAATGACGACGACGCTTCTCACTCCGGCGCCGACATTTGGCGCTGACGAGGCGCAGGACTTGGCGCATCGGTATTTCGGCCTCGACGGCACGGCTGAGCCACTGGCCAGCGAGCGGGACCAGAACTTTCTTATCAAGCTCGCAGATCAACGCCGCTTTGTGCTGAAGATTGCCAACGCGGCCGAGGACGCTGCCTATCTCGAAATGCAAGTGCAGCTGCTGCGCCATGCCCAGACGGTCGATCCGGGCCTGCCGATCCCTAGGCTGCATAGCGCCCTGGATGGTCAGGACCTTGTTCACACGACATCCGCAAAGGGCGTGCGGCATGGCGTGCGCGTGGTCGGCTGGTTGCCCGGCACGGCGCTGGCCAAATCGGGGAAATCAGCAGAAACGCTCACCAGCGTCGGCAGTGTGTTGGGCCGGTTGGACAGGGCCCTGATGAGCTTTGGTCACGCAGCGTCGCACCGCGTGTTCGACTGGGACCTGAAGCAGACGCCCCGCACCAGAGGGCGACTGGATTTCATCGTCGATCGAAGCTGTCGCACCATTGTCGAACGCGTGCTCGATCGTTTCGACAGCGCCGTCGCGCCCCGCCTCAAGCACTTGCGGGCGAGCGTCATTCACAACGACGCCAATGACTGGAATGTCTTTGTCGAGAGTGCTGACGGCGGACCTGTCACAGGGTTGATCGATATTGGCGACGCACTGCACACAACCACCGTCAACGAACTTGCGATCGCACTCGCCTATGTGATGCTGGATACTGCCTCACCATTGGAGGCGGCCGCGACCGTCATCGCAGGCTATCATGCCGCGCTGCCGCTTACCGAGGATGAGTTCGCCGTGCTGTTTGATCTGGTCCGGGCCAGGCTGGCGATCAGCGTCAGTATGTCGGCGATGCGCGCCGATCGGACAGCCGACAATCCCTATCTGTCCATTTCGGAGCGGCCAGCCTGGGATATGCTGGCGCGCCTCGACCGCATCGAGCCAGATATTGCACAGGGCGTGTTTCGCTCGGCCTGCGGTCTGGATGCAGCGGCAGGGGCCAGCCGCGCGAGGCAATGGATCACCGCCAATGTCCGCTCGCTGGCGCCCGTGGCGGAGCCCGCTCCGGCCCGCATGCGCAAACATGTGCTGGACTTGGCGGACCCCGGCTCGGCGTTGGTCGGGGCTGTATCATCCGGCGATCACGATTTGCGCGAAGCCGTTTGGGCGAACGAAAAACGCAGCAATGGCTTCGCTCTCGGCATCGGCAGCTGGGGAGAGCGTCGAAAGATCTATACGACCGACGCTTTCGTCTCGAAGCTTGCCGACGGTGACCGGCGCGACGTGCATCTCGGGCTGGACTTGTTCCTCGATGCGGGAACCGCCGTCCAAACGCCGCTCGGCGCGACGGTTGTTGATGTTTGGGTGTGCCCGAATCCGCAGGACTATGGCGGCTGCGTTCTCCTGCAACACGACCCGGAGCCGGGGGTCACGTTCCGCAGCCTTTGGGGGCACTTGGCGCCAGCGTCGATCGCCACCCTCAGACCGGGTCAGTTCCTCGCCAAGGGCGCGTCGTTCGCACAACTTGGAGACTTCTCGGAAAATGGCGGCTGGATTGCGCATCTGCACCTTCAGCTTGTCACGACCAAAGAGCAGAACGCGGACTGCATCATCGGCGTCGGCGAGGATCGATTCCGCCGCGTCTGGCAGGACCTTTATCCTGATGCCGCGAGCTTTGCTGGTGTTCCACCCGAGACGTTCCTGCGCACCGGGCGGCCGGTCCCGGAACTGCTGGCCGAGCGAAAACAGCGGCTAGGCGCCAACCTATCCGTCGCCTACGGCAAGGCGCCGCTGAAGATCGTCCGTGGCGACGACGTCTGGCTCTATGACGATACCGGTCGGGCCTATCTCGACTGCTACAACAATGTCGCCCATGTCGGGCACGCCCATCCTCGGGTCGTTCACGCCATTGCCGACCAGGCGGCTCGGTTGAACACCAATACGCGCTATCTGCACGATCTCATTCTGGACTATTGCGCCCGGCTGACGGCAACTTTGCCACCGTCCCTAAGCGTGTGCTTCTTTACGACTTCAGGCAGCGAGGCAAACGATCTCGCGATCCGCATGGCCAGGGTCCATTCGCGGCAACACGACATTATCGTGGTCGATTGGGCCTATCACGGCCATACCGAACTGCTGATTGATCTGTCGCCTTACAAGTACAAGCGCTCCGGCGGCGCCGGACGCCGGGACTACGTGCACGAAGTCTCGCTGCCGGAGGCCTATCGCGCGCCGGCAGCTTGGCCAGAAAGCGAAGTCGGCGCCCGGTTCGCCGGCGAGGTCGCCGCGGTCGCAGAACAATTGCTCCAGACTGGCCGTCCGCCCGCTGCTTTCATAACCGAATCCGTTTGGTCCTGCGGTGGCCAGGTCTTTGCGCCAGAGGGGTACTTTCGGGACGCGTATGCGGCCGCCCGCCATGCCGGCGCCGTGGTCATCGCAGACGAAGTGCAGGTTGGCTTCGGCCGGCTTGGCTCGGGGCTTTGGGGCTTCGAGCGGCACGGCGTGGTTCCTGACATCCTGACGCTCGGCAAGCCAATCGGCAACGGCCACCCAATGGCCGCCGTAATCACCACGCCTGAGATCGCCGCCAGTTTCGCCAACGGCATGGAATACTTCGCGACGTTTGGCGGCAACCCGGTGTCTTGCGCCGCCGGGCTCGCCGTCCTTGACGTCCTGGACCAGGAGCAACTTGTCCCTAACGCACGCGAGCAGGGCGACTACCTGCTTGAAGGGTTCCGCCGACTCCAACAGCGGTTCCCGGTGATTGGCGAGGTTCGCGGCGAGGGGCTGTTTCTCGGCCTCGACCTTGTCAAAGACCCTGCCAGCAAGGCTCATGACCGAGACACTGCGGCGCGCCTATCCTTGCGCATGCGCGAGCTTGGTGTGCTGATCGGTACGGACGGTCCCCGAGACAACGTCCTCAAAATGCGCCCCCCGATGACGTTCAACCGGGATCATGCCGATCAGTTGCTCGACATACTGCACCAAGCGCTTGTGGATTGCTGTCAGTAGACGTCCGATGCGTCAACCACGAACGCCGCAGCATCAGTGGCTTGTTGAACACGCTGCCTTCCAGTCAAGCTTGCAACGCCCCGGCCAGCCCGCCCTTTCCCGCGACTACCACCTCACCCAAGCCCAGCCACCCCGCCATGCGCGCCAATTCCGCGCGCGCCGCTTCGGCGACCTCGCCGACGTCCGCATGCCCCTCCACATGCGCAGCTTCAACGCGCAGCACCCCTGCGGCCCGATCCGCCTTCAGGTCGAACCTGCCGACCACGCGGTCGCCGAGCAGTAACGGCAGGCAATAGTAGCCGTACTGACGTTTGTGCGCGGGCGTGTAGATCTCAATGCGGTAGTGGAAGCCGAACAAGCGTTCGGCGCGGCCGCGTTCGGAGATCAGCGGATCGAACGGGGAGAGGAAGGCGGCGGCCGAGACGGCGCGCGGGATTTTCGCAGATGGCGGCATGAAGGCCGGCTTGTCCCAGCCCTCGACTGACACGCGCACCAGATCGCCAGCCTCCTCCAATTCGGCCAGGCGCGCCCTGGTCTCGGCGACGGGCAGCCTGAAATACTCGCGAAGGTCCGTCTCGGTCGCAACCCCCAGCGCCGCGGCGGCATGGCGCAGCAGCGCCCGCTGTGCCTCGTCCGGCGACGGCGTCGGCAGCGCAAGCACGCCCTCAGGCAGCGCCCGTTCGGGAATGTCGTAGATGCGCGCAAACCCGGCCGTCTCGCGGCGCAGGGTCGTGACCTTGCCGGCCCAGAACAAATATTCGATGGCGGTCTTGGCGTCGCTCCAGCTCCACCAGCCGGGGCCCTTCTTGTCGCCGATCTCGATGTCGGAGGCGGCCAGCGGCCCACGTTTCCGCACGGCGGCCAGCACCTCGGCGACGATGGATTTGCGCTCCTCAGCGAACCGCGCGAGGCCATTGTAGATGTTGACGCCCCGCTCCGCCTCGGCCATCCGCCAACGGAACAACGGCTGCATCTCTATGGGGATCAGGCAGGCTTCGTGGGCCCAATACTCGAACAGGCGCTTCTTGGCCGGCGCGCAATACGCATCCTCCGCCAGGTGCGCGTGGTCGTAGGCGCCGAGCCGCGAGAACAGCGGCATGTAATGCGCGCGCACCAGCACATTGACGCTGTCGATCTGGAGCAGGCCGAGACCGCGCGTGGCGTCGCGCAGTTGCCTGCGCGTGGGCGATCGAGCACCTCCAACCCGGAGTGAATTCGACAGTCCGTGCGCGGCGATGGCCAGCCGGCGCGCTTC
>JAYUAJ010000459.1:0-3243 GCA_043741375.1 Hyphomicrobiaceae bacterium
GCTTCAATCAGGCGGCGGTACTGGCGAACACGTTGCATCGCCGCTCGGGCGTTCCATACGATCCCATGTTGCTGGAGCGCCGGCGCGATACGCCAAGCCAGGTCGGCATGACGCGAGAACAACGCAAGGACAACATGCGCGGCGCTTTCGCCATTGCGGACGGGCGGAGCAGCGAGGTCGCAGACCGAAACGTGCTGCTGATCGATGACGTGATCACCACCGGGGCGACCATCGAGGCGGCCGCACGCGTGCTGCGCCGGGCAGGGGCGGCCCGGATTGATGCGCTCTCGCTGACTCTAGTGACGGATGACGGCAATGCATGGCGTGCGGATTGATCGACCCCCGTGTCAATCGGCCGATTGCGCCGCCGCCAGCAAAGCGTAGAATCGGCCGTTGACTCGCCAACGTCAGATAGGCCGCAATGCCTGCCATCACCATCTACACCACCAATAGCTGCCCGTATTGCCACGCGGCCAAGGCATTGCTGAAACGCAAGGACGCGGCCTTCACCGAGATCGACGTGACTTCCGATCCGGCTAAGCGCGCGAACATGACGGCCAAGGCGGATGGCGGATACACCGTCCCGCAAATCTGGATCGGGGCGACCCACGTCGGGGGCTGCGACGATCTCTATGCGCTGGAGCAGGCGGGCAAACTCGATCCGCTGCTGAGCGCCTGAGATGGCCAACGCTCTCAAGGTCGCACTCGTCCAACTGCGCTCAGGCCGAGACATCGACGCGAACGTCGCCACCATATCCGGCCTGGTGCGCGAAGCTGCCGCTGCCGGCGCGATCTATGTGCAGACGCCAGAAAACTCGACCGTGATGGACGAGGACAAGGAACGGCTGATCGCTCAAATTACCAGCGAGGAGAAAAGCGCCGCGCTCGCCGCATTCCGGGAAATCACGCGCGAGCTGAAACTATGGTTGCATATCGGCTCCATGCCGGTGGCCCACCCGTCGGGCAAACTTGCGAACCGTTCCCTGCTGATCGCTCCCGATGGCTCAATAGCGGCCCGGTACGACAAGATCCATATGTTCGATGTCGATCTTGGCGGTGGGGAAAGCTATCGCGAGAGCCGCAATATTGAAGCGGGAGGCAGTGCCGTCATCGCCGAGATCGACGACACACGGCTGGGCCTCTCTATCTGCTACGATCTGCGTTTTCCGCAGCTGTACCGGCGTTTGGCGCAGGGTGGGGCCAAACTGCTGGCCGTTCCAGCCGCCTTCACCAAGCAGACTGGCGCAGCGCATTGGCAGGTTCTGCTGCGCGCCCGCGCAATCGAGAACGGCTGCTTCGTGCTGGCGGCCGCGCAGGGCGGCCGGCACGAGAATGGCCGCGAAACCTTCGGCCACAGCCTGATCGTAGCGCCGACCGGAGAGATCGCCGCCGAGGCAGGCATTGAACCTGGCATCCTGACTGCCCATTTGGATTTAAGCGTTGTTGACGATTTCCGCCGCAAGATACCGTCGCTGACGCATGATCGAAACTTTGATGGCCCAGTGGGCAAGGCACCGCAATGATCCGCTACCGCCTGCGCTGTGACAGCGGCCATGAATTCGAGGCTTGGTTTCCCTCCAGCGCGGGGTATGACGCGCAGGCCGAGCGAGGACTGTTGTCGTGCGCTGAGTGCGGCACGGCCAATGTTGAGAAGGCGCTGATGGCCCCGGCGGTCGGCAAGTCTGCCGAGGATGCTTCCCGCAATTCTCCATCACTGCCGGTCCCGTCCAGGCGCCCGGTGGCCGCGCAGTTGCCAGCGCCAATGGTGGAAATGCTGCGCAAGATCCGAGAGCACGTGCGCGAAAATTCGGACTATGTCGGCGACAGGTTTGCCGAGGAGGCGCGCCGCATTCACTACGACGAAGCCGAGGCACGCGGCATCTATGGCGAGGCGACGGTGGCCGAGGCGCGAGAACTGCACGAAGAGGGCATCGAGGTCCACCGGCTGCCGGCGTTGCCGGATGACGCGAACTGACCGGCTACCGGCTGGACTGATCATCCGCTAACGGAGTGTTCCTTCCGGTTGACTCGATTACCGCCGCAGAACCATCGTCGGCAAGGATCTCGATCTGCTCGGGATGGGTCACCCGAATTTGCGGCCCTGCGACGCTTTCGATCCAGCCGCGCACGCGCAGGCGCTGCCCCTTCAAGCTGGCCGGGTCCAGTCCCGCCGCCTCGAACTGTTTACGCGCCGCAGGATCGATGGCCGCTGTAAAATCGGTCTTCCAGTCGGCCCCAAAATCGAGATAGACCTTGCCCTTGCTGGCGACCGCAGTCGCCACCGTACCCTCGACCAATTGATAGCTGCCGACATAGCGCAACAGCTCGCGCGTCAGTTCGGCAGAGCGCAAGGCATAGGCCGCATTGGCCCACAGACCTCGTTTGGCCACCCGCGCACGCGCTTCCAAACCGATCAACTCAGCGGCGCAACCGCGATTGTCGGGAAACGAATAGGCGCGCGAAAAACCCTCCTCGACCATGCGGCCTTGCAGCCAGAACGACCCAGTTTCGGTAACCACAAAGGCCTGCGCCAGTTGTTGGCCGTAGCGGTCCGTCTTGCGCTGGTCCAGTTCGAGCAGCAGGCTTTTCCCGGCAGTGAAACTCAGCAGCGCGTCTTTCGCGGCGGCGGCGGGCGGCCAATCTGTTTCCGTGGTACTGGCCGTCGGCGGGGCGGGACGCAGCGCCCCGATCAGCCGCAGCTTGCTGTGGTCATCGAGGACGAGCGTGTCGCCATCCAGGACCGAAACAACCGCACGTGCCGCCCCCTCAGGGAGTGAGCATGCGCGCGATGGTGCGGCGGGCAAGGCCAGTGCACAGGCAGCAAGGATGAGAACAGTACGCGCCCTGATCGACATTTCGCCAGCCTACCCCGGCGGCCAGCTGCACCCAACGAGGTCTTCTCCCAGTCGCGATCCCTCACCGCCGGATGAACTTGGAGGCCGTCGATCGTGCTGAGACGTTTGCGGCCTTGGTGTCGATGAAGCCCGCCTCGCGCATGACCTGGCGAACCGCAACCTCACCGAAGGGCGATTTAGCGCCCTTACGATACACAATCCAAATCGGGGGGATTGGGTCGTCCAGTTTTGCGTGGACCTGGAGCGCGGCAACCAGCTCGGACTCCGCAGCAACTTCGGCGATCAGCACGCCAATTGGTCCTGAGATCGCCGCCACGCCCACGGCAGCGGCCAACTCGGGTTCGTCGATTTTTCCGATCACCTTCACCTGTACCCCCGCATCGATGCC
>JAYUAJ010000460.1:0-3242 GCA_043741375.1 Hyphomicrobiaceae bacterium
GGCTTGGCAGGGTTGAGGGTCGTGGGCTGCCGGGCGTCAGGGTTAACCGGCCGCCAGAACCCGGTCCAGGAAGCCGGTGACATCAGCCATGATCCCTACCCGGTCAACGCCCCAGAAGCAGTGGTCGGCGCCTTCGATCTCGATCAAGGTCGAGGCGGCGCCCGCTTTGCGCAAGGCCGCGTGCAGTTCCCGGCTCTGCCCGATCGGGACCAGCCGGTCCAGCGTCCCGTGCTGGATCAGGAACGGCGGGGCGTCGCCCGAGACATAGCTCATCGGAGAGGCAACGGCGACCGACTGCCGCCGCTCCGGGATCGGGCCGCCGATCAGCCGGGATTCCGGGGATTTGGGGTCGTGCTGGCTGGTATTGCCACCCGGAATGGCCTGCTCGGGCATGGTCAGGAAATCGATCGGGCCAAACCAGTCGACCACGGCTTGAACGGCGCTCGATCCTGCCGTTTCGCCAACCGTGCCCTCCAGGTTCGGCCGTCTTCCCGTAAGGCCGACTAGCGCGGCCAGGTGGCCGCCCGCCGAATCTCCCATGGCCGCAAAGCGCCCGGCATCGACGCCGAACACGTCCGCGTGGTTGCGTAGGAACCGGATGGCGGACTTGCAGTCGTGCAACTGCACGGGAAAGGTCGCCTCGCTCGACAGCCGATAGGAGATGCGTGCCACGGCATAGCCGGCAGCCAGCAGCTTTCCGGACATATCGAGCGCGGCGTAGACCGGATTGGTCACCATCGGGTGCCCCAGCATCCAACCACCGCCGTGGATGAACACGACGAGGGGAGCGGGCACGTTGGTACGCGGGGCCGAGACATACAGCGTGAGGGGGCGAAACCCATCCACGTGCGCAAAGACGACGTCGCGCCAATGGCGACTACCGCGCGCGTCCACCTCGACATGCTCAAGGGCTGCATTGTAGTCCTGCGCAATGTCCGCCAGCATCGCTTCGAACGTATCCGTCATTTCAGCATGCTCCCACACGTGGTCTCACATAGTACGGATATCTCATAACGGGCTGCAATTGTCCCGCTCGCCTTGCCAGTCGGTGGCTTAACCACTAGGGTCCGGACCATCCGAATTCCGCTGCCGTCCGAGGCGCGGGCGGATGCCCCCCAACGCCAGAAGGAGACCCAACCCATGGCCCTCGAACTTCCCGCCCTTCCCTACGCCTATGATGCGCTGGCGCCCCATATGTCCAAGGAGACCTTGGAGTTTCACCACGACAAGCATCGCATGGCCTATGTGACGAACGGCAATGCTGCTCTCAAAGACAGTCCGCTCGCCGGAAAGAGCATCGAAGACATTTGCAAGGCGGCCTATGACCAGAAATTGCAGCCGCTGATCAACAATGTCGGCCAGCACTACAACCATCTCCATTTCTGGCAGTGGATGAAGAAGGGCGGCGGCGGTAACAAGCTGCCCGGCGCGCTGGCCTCTAAGGTTGTGTCGGATCTAGGTGGCTACGACAAGTTCCGCGCCGATTTCGTGCAGGCCGGCATGACGCAGTTCGGCTCGGGCTGGTGCTGGCTGGTGGTCAAGGACGGCAAGCTGGCCGTCACCAAGACGCCGAACGGCGAGAACCCGCTGATGCACGGCGCCCAGCCGTTGCTGGGCTGCGACGTGTGGGAACACAGCTATTACATCGACTACCGCAACGCCCGCCAGAAATACCTCGAGGCGTTCGTCGATAATCTGGTCAACTGGGAGCACGTCGAAAGCATGATGGGCCCGCACGTCTGATCGAGCCTAAGGTGTCAGGCACGTTGAGTGCCTGACACCTCGTAAGCCCTACGGACGCCTGGCGATCAGGGCCGCGAATTCGATCAATTCCGTGAACTGACCGTCGGGCTTCAGCGCGCTAAGTTTCTCACGCAGCTCCCGTTCAAACGCGGCTGCCCGCTGCCCGAGCCGCTCGGGCGATGTGCCCGACAGGGAATACGCGCGGCCGACGATGTCCTCGATCGTCAGGCTTCGCCGCTCCGGCATGCCGATGCGCAGCAGCTGGCAGAAGGGCGAGCCGAGCAGCACCGACTCATCGGGCAAGGCGATCTTGTCCTGCCGGTATGGCCAGCGCTCGCGATCGCCACCATGCTTCTTGCGCACATCCTTGATGACGCCGTCGAACGCGTTCTCGGTGCAGCGCATGTGAAAGTCGTAAAACAGCACCACCGAGCCGCCCGGCTCGACCATCGTATCCAAGAGCTGGATTGTCGATTCCCGGTCCATCCAATGGAAGGACCGGCCCATTGCGACGCAATCGAAGCGCTCACGGCACTGGTCGAGGTCGAACGAGGAGCCGTGGCGATAGTTCACCGCCACGGATGCGCGCCCGGCTTCTGCAACGGCAGCATCAAGCATCGCTCGGCTCGGATCGATGCCGACACATGAGCACCCCAGCGCGGCGAAACCGTTGGCAAGAAATCCTGGCCCGCAGCCGAGGTCGAGAACGCGGGCGCCGGCCCGGAGGCCCAACTCGGTCAGCGTGCGCCGTAACAGCTCGAGGGGATAGCGCGGCCGGTAGGCGACGTAGTACGGGACCGTCGAATCAAATCGGCCCGGCTCAAGCGGTGCGGTGCTCATGGTCCCGAGGAAGGCTTGGCGAGCGTGTCATTGCGCTCCTTGTAGAGCTCGGTGAGGCAGGCGACTTCGTAGCCGCAGGCATTGCGAGTCTTCAAGAATGCGCGCTGCTCCAACCGCAGGGCGTCCCATTCGTCCAACTTGCCAGCGGCCTTGAGCGCGGTGCGCTTGTCCACATAGAGCCGGTTCATCGAGCGGTCGTAAAGGCCAAGATCGGCAGAGTCGCAGATTGCGATCTCGGCCGGTTCGGCAACAATGGAGCAGTTGAAGGGCGGCGCCGATATGGCGGGTTGTGACCCAATAATGACCAGCAAAGCCGACAGACTGATCGTGGTCGAGGTCATACCCAAGCCAACTCCGTCCTTTCTCAGTCGCCCGACGACAGGTCGGCGATGCGGGTTCGATACATCGACTGCAGGCAGCCGAAACTTGCGCCGCAGCCGTTGCGAGCGCGCAGCCAGCCAGCTTGTTCGCTGCGCATTGCAGACCGAGCGCTTCGTGGCGATGCGTTCAAGTTGCCAAAGTAAATGCTAGCCATCTGGCTGTCGAGATTGCTGAGGCTGGGGTTCTGGCAGATCACGGCCTCGGTGATAGTGAGCCGTCCGTAACAGTTGAAGCTGGCGGCCTGGCTTGCCGGGGCGAAAACTGCGAGCGCAAACGCT
>JAYUAJ010000461.1:0-3229 GCA_043741375.1 Hyphomicrobiaceae bacterium
TGTCGCCCGAGGAGCGAAGCGACGAGGACTCGGCGACAGGTGAGGGGCAGCCGCTTGCTTCGTATAGATGGTGAGAGGGTCTGCGCGCGTTCCTGCCCCTCACCGCCCGCGTTGCTCTTGCGCTCAACCAGGACTGCGGCATGCCCGAAACGAGCGCCGTTCTCTCTGTAGCCGACATCGCCAAAAATTTTGGCTCGGTGCGAGCGCTGAGCGCGGCGGCGCTGGACATCCGGGCGGGTGAAGTGCATGCCCTGATGGGCGCGAATGGCGCCGGTAAAAGCACGCTGGTCAAGATCATCACCGGTGTCTTTTCTGCCGATGGCGGGACGGTGACGCTGAACGGAACGCCCCGCAGTTTCCGTTCGCCCGCGGAGGCTCGTGCTGCCGGTATCGTCTCGGTCTACCAGGACCCGGCGCTGGTTCCCGACCTCACCGTTGCCCAGAACATGCGGCTGGCCCGCGTCGCCATGCCAGAGGTCCGGCGCTGGCTGGACGAACTCGGCATCCGCAATCTGGATGACCGCGCGATGGCGCGCGAGCTGCCCTATGCCACATTGCGGCTCATCGATCTGGCCCGGGCGCTGGCCTCCAACCCGGTCATTCTGCTGCTGGACGAAATCACGGCAGCGCTGCCCGCCGATCTCGCGGCGCAGGTGTTCAAGATCGTCCGCGCCTGGCGCGACGCGGGAAAATCCGTAATATTCATATCGCACCGCATGGCCGAGGTGTCCTCACTGTGCGACCGCGCGACCGTGCTGCGCGACGGCAAGACCGTCGGCGTCGTGGAGATGGCGACCAAGGGCAGCGATGACCGCATCGTGTCGCTGATGCTGGGGGCCGAGATCGCCAAGCGCGCTGCAGCGGCGACCACGGCGTCCGGCTCCAATCGTATTGCCAAATTCGACGGCCCGGCGGCGCTTGAGGTCACCGGCCTAGCCTATGGTCACGCGTTGAATGGCGTTTCCTTCACGCTGCGGCGCGGAGAAGTGCTCGGCGTATCCGCCCTGGAAGGCCAAGGCCAGCAGGAGCTGTTCGATTGCATCGCCGGCGTGCGGCGCTACGACAAAGGCTCCATTATTGCCGATGGTGCGGAACTGAAGCCCCGCCACCCTGCGGACGCCATTCGCGCCGGCGTGGTGCTGATCCCGGCCAACCGCGTCGAAGCCTTGTTGCCGCAGCGCTCCATCGCCGAGAATACCGCCTTGGCCGGCTTCGGCCGCCTGTCGAGCTGGGGACCGATTGCGATGGGGGCGGAGCGGGCCAAGGTCGGCGAAGCGGTGCAGCGCCTACAGATCGATACCCGCGCGGAGTCCGAGCTGAAACGGCTCAGCGGTGGCAACCAGCAGAAGGTGGTGATCGCGCGCTGGCTGGCGGCGGGCTTCAAGACGCTGCTGTGCTTCGATCCCACGCGCGGCATCGATATCGGCACCAAGCGGCAGATCTACGCGCTGGTGCGTGAACTCGCGGCTTCGGGCAACGGGGTTCTTCTGTTTACGTCGGAAACGCCCGAGATTGCGCTGGCCTGCGATCGGGTGATCGTGCTGTACGCGGGTCGCATCGTACATGAGATGCCCGCCGCCCAGGCAGATGAGGCGAGCCTGTTACGGGCCGCGCACGGATTGACGACTCAAGGGTCAGAATTGCAAACAGCGGCGCCTGCGGCTACCCCCCACCCTAACCCTCCCCCTCAAGGGGGGAGGGGATTCGAGCGGCGCGTTGGAGCGACCGAGGTTCCACAACAGCAGACAGCCCCCTCCCCCCTTGAGGGGGAGGGTCGGGGTGGGGGGTATGGGCTGGGTGACGGTGGTGCCGAAAATATCGAGTTCCCTGCTGCCACGCCGGCTCTCACCAAATTCACAAACCTCGTTTGGCGCAACGCGGCCCTTTTCGCCATGCCTGCCCTGCTGCTGGCCGCTATGATCTTTACCGTGATTATCCATCCCGGCTACGGCTCCTTCGAACTGCAATCGCTCGCCCTCGCCGCTCTGCCCCTTGCGCTAGCCGCCTGCGCCCAATCCGTCGTCGTCATCTCTGGCGGTATCGATCTCTCGGTCGGCCCCATGATGTCGGTGGCCAATGTGCTTGCCGGCAGCCTGATGGTTCACGGCAGTTTCGGCGCAGCCCTCCTGTGGTCCGTGCTGATCCTGATCATCGGTGCTCTGGAAGGGCTTGCCAACGGCCTGTTGGTAAGGTTCTCCCGCATCCCCGATGTTGTGGTGACGCTGACCACCGGCTTCATTCTCGGCGGTGTCGCGCTGTTGATCATGGAACGGCCAGGAGGCGGGGCGCCGGCCTCGTTCATCGATCTGGCGGCGGGTACCTATGGCTCGGAATGGGTTCCCAACGCCCTGATCTTTCTGGTGGTGGCGGTAGCCGCGGTCTGGACGCCGATCATCCGCAGCCGCCTCGGTCTCCTCATCTACGCCACCGGCAGCGACCCTATCGCCGCCTTCCGCAGCGGCGTTGATACTGATGTCGCGCGCACCATGGCCTACGTGATCAGCGGCATCTTCAGCGCCCTTGGCGGCATCGCACTCACCATGACGACGGGCATCGGCGCGCCGCTGTCGGGCGGCATCTACACGCTGAGCGGAATTGCTGCCGTCGTCATCGGCGGCGTGAGCCTGACGGGCGGCAAGGGCGGCATCGTCGGGCCGGTGATCGCGGCCATCCTGCTCTCCCTCATCCCCGCCGATCTGATCTTTCTCAACATCGATCCCAACTACGGCCAAGTGATCCAGGGCACACTGATTGTTCTGGTCGTGATGGCCGGCGGCTTGGCGGCAGCATGGCAGGCGCGCAAATGAGTTCAGTCCCTAACGCGTTAACACCATCGCTGCCCACGGCCGCGCTGGCCTTTCTCCGCCGCAACACCATCGTTGCGCTGCTGCTTCTGCTGGCCGCCTTCATCGCCGGCATCGAGATCGTCCGCCCCGGGACGGTCACGCCGTTGTGGATCACCAACCTGCTGTTGTTCGCCGCCCCGCTCGGCATCTTCGCCGCCGGCCAGACCCTCGTGATGCTGACCGGCGGCATCGATCTTTCCGTTGCGACGGTCGCCTCGGGATCGGCTTATCTGCTCGCGACCAATGCCTCGCTCGGCGCGCCGCAAGCCATCCTGCTCGGCCTGGGGCTTGGTCTGCTTGTTGGCCTCGCCAATGGCGTGGGCATCGCGGTTATGCGCGTGCAGCCGCTGGTCATGACGCTTGGCACCGGCCTGATGGCGGGC
>JAYUAJ010000462.1:0-3219 GCA_043741375.1 Hyphomicrobiaceae bacterium
CGCGCGCGCGCGGCGGCGAGCAGCCGGTCCACCTCGGCGACATTCAGGGTGCGCGGCAGCGTGCGTCCCTTGCTCGGCGCGGAAACGTTTTCGGCCGGGTTCGCCGCGATCCGCCCCTCGGCTTCCAGGAAGCGGTAGAGCTGGCGTATGGCCGACAGCTTTCGCGCAACCGAGGAGGAGGCGAGGCCAAGGTCGGCGAGATGATGGAGATAGGCCCGGATGTCCTTGGGGCCGGCAGCGAACAGCGCGACGCCTTCCACGGCCAGATGCTCCGTGAACTCCCCAAGGTCCCGCCCATAAGCGTCCAGCGTGTTGGCGGCGGCCCCGCGCTCGGCGCTCATCGAGCCGAGGAAGTCGGAAACGGCCGTGGATGAGTCGTTCACGGATAAATTCTCGCCATAACAAGATCCCGTATGGTTGCGGCCGGCCTTCGCCCTCTCCCCCTTCTTCGGGGGGAGAGGAGACCGCGTCTCGCAGCGGCCCACTTCGGCCGCAAGAGCCACGCGGTCGGTGAGGGGCCGCAACCTGCACCGGCCTTCTTACCACCCGTACGGAGCAAGCGGCTGCCCCTCACCTGTCGCCGTTTCCTTCGCGCCAAGGCGCTCAGGGCGACATCCTCTCCCCCTAAGTAGGGGGAGAGGAGGGTCACGTCCCGGGCCGTCTTGGCCAGGCCTCGAACACGGCCTCGAACCCCAGGCGGCGCGCCTCGGCCTCCAGCCCCGCCGCTCGCAGCGCCATGATCGCCTCGCCCAGCGCCACCGTATTGGCACCCGTGGCCGCGCCAGAACCGATGGTCGCGATGGCCAGCAGCGCCGTGCGGCCGGGCTGCCTGGCCTTGGCCGCTTCCTGCAATTTCGGCAGCAGGCCCGTCTCGGGGAGATGGCCCTGATCCGCCTTGCTGGCCGATTTGGCCGCGTTCTGCGCGCCCTCCCAGATCGGGACGGGCACGTCGTAGTGCAGCGCATCGAGCACGGTCGCCAGGCGCTGGATCATCACCGGCGAGAGTGCGCCGGCCAGCGCCAGATCCTCGGCATACTTCATGCTGGAGCCGTGCGGCACGTGCTCGCCGGCGTCCGCGATATCGGTCAGCGTCAGCCAATGCAGCAGCGGATTGCCGCTCGGCCCGGCGCTGGCCGCCGACAAGGTCCAGCCAACCGCCTTGTCGTAGTCGCCGGCCGCCAGCAGCGTTTCAATCGCGGCTTCGGTGAAACCGGCCAGCTCCGGGCCAGGGCGCATGGCCTCGACCATGGGTGCGGCCAGGCGTGCAACCGGCAGCAGGATCGCTTCTCGCCGCGCGGCATCGAGCAGCGCGCGGATCAGCTCGGCTTTACGAGCGGGGCCGGTCTCTTTTTCCGCCGCCTGGAATAGCAGCGCGCGCTGTTTGGCGGTATCGGCGGCAATTGGCGCCGGACTGGCAGCCGGAGGCGGCGGGATTGGATTGGCCAGTTGCTGCGGCTGAAACACCGTGGCGCGATAGGCCGCGGCCAGATCGGCATTGTCATAGGCATTGAGACGCGCGGCCGCCTCGCTGGCGATCAGGCGCATCGCGGCATCGCCGTTTGCGTCATGCGCAATGGCCAGCAGCAGATCGGGCGTGGCGCGCGGCAGCATCGGCATCAACCGCTCGACCGGCACTTTGCCGAGCAGCGACAGGAATTTGTAATCGATGACGCGCAGATTGTCGGCGCGCGGCAGTTTTGGCGTCTTGCTCTCGGCGATGGCGTCCAGCACCGACAGCGCCAGCGGCTCGGCGAAATTCTGGTCGCGCAGCACCTCGGCGGCGAGGCTGGCGTGGTTCGGCTGCTTGTCGCGCGCGGCGCAGTAGGCGACCATCAGCAGCGCATCGTTGCGCGCCCGCCCTTTTAGCGGCCCGCCGCTGATCGGTAGCGTTTTTACGCGCGCGCAGGCCTTGTCGTCGTCGCCGAGCGCCATGAGCACGCGGGCGGCGGCCACCTGCTCAAACGGATCGGCGTTTTTCGGCAGCGCGGCCATGAGCTGGGCGGCGACCTTGAGCAAGCCGGCGCGGTAGAGGCCGTCCAGCCGGGCGGCCAGGAACGGTCCGGCGTCCGCCCCGTCCGGCGCCTGATCGGCGAGCATCAGGCGGCGCCACAGGTCAGCCAGCACCGGCGCGCGTAAGGGGACGTCGGTCTTGGCGATGAGTTGAGTTGCATCGGCGCCCGAAAGACCCTGCCAGAGGCTGGGACCGAAGCCGGGCGGCACGGCCGCTGCGGTTCCTGAAGAGGGGACGGGAGCTGCGGGACCGTTCGGATTGGCGGGTGCAAGGCCGGGCGCCGCCGGCAGTTCGTCAACTGGCCCAATCGGCGCGAGCTGCCCGCTCTCGACCGCATCGGGCGGCGCGAGGGTCGAGGATTCCAGGGGTTCTGGCGCGGGCAACGGAGCCGCATCCTGGGCCCATACCGGGTCGGAAGCCGCCAGCACAATCGCGGCGAATACCGCCAGGCGGCGGCTATTGCTTGCGGATCGACACGCCATGGACCGATTTCACCACTTCGCCTTGCGGAGGTTCATAGAGCGTCGCCATGGCATAGAGCCCGCCGACCACCAGCCCCACCAGCGTGCTCAACAGCACCAGAAAGCGTATCAGACTTGGCATCGGGCCGCCCGGTTGTGTCGCGTGAGGTGTGTGCCGCGCCAAGGTGACGCGAATAAGGCTCGCTGGGGGTGGGGCGGGGGTACGCGGGAAGGGTTAGCGGCGGTGGGGTGAAGGCAATGGGGGGGTGGGGCACGATGAAAGAACTACTGGTTCAACCGTAACACAGCGATTAGTCATCTTGATCCGCGGGATTCCTATTTAACGACAGATGCTTCTCATTTTGTAGCCCAACACACCACATCAACCCCTTTGCTCGTCTTAGTATTCAACTGTAACGTGCGCGTACGCGTCTTCGATTGTAAGCTGACGCAGCTGTCGCAAGCGGTGCAGCGCCGTCCACAACGAAATTCTCTACTAGTACACCTGCAGCAACGGAATATTGAGCAAACACGGCCGCGTTATGGCCGACACCTCGAGCAGATTTCGAGAACAACGCTTCAGCGTCCTTACTCGCCTCTTGCCCTACAAGTTGAGTATAACGCCAGTCATCACCAAGAACTCTTACATCCACGATACCCGTTAAGTCCCATGACCATCCGGTGAACCGAAGAGAATACACCGCGATATTACGCGGCCAGATCGTATTTGCATCTGATATTAACTGA
>JAYUAJ010000463.1:0-16808 GCA_043741375.1 Hyphomicrobiaceae bacterium
TCGTTGCCCGGCATATGCGGACAACCGCGAAAGTTCACGCCGTTGTTGAACTTGGTGCGGCACGTGATGAACTGCTTGTCGCAGCCGGCAGTCAGGGCAAAGGTGTCTCCCACTGCGACGGGGCGGCTGGTGTCCTGCCAGATCTCAAGGCGCACGGTTCCCGCGCTCGAGGTATGGCGCTTGATCTCGGACTTGCGCGTTGCATTTGCTCCACCGGACCAGCTCAGCAGCCCGCGCGTGAACCACTCGGCCGCATAAGGGCCCAATCCGGAGACGACAAAGGTGCGATCGTCCAGCAGCGCGGTGACGGCGCCCGACCCCGTGAACGTTGCGCCCGCAAGCGTCACCGTGCAGCGCGCGTCGCCGAGATCGGCATCGCAGCCGGGCTGATAGATGCGGCCGCGCTCCTGTTGCAGGATGTGGGCAAGTCCGCGCAGTTCGGCCGTGAACGCCGTAACGCCACGCTTGACCTCGCCGATCGTCCCAGTCCGCACCAGCAGGCGCTGGCTGGTGTCGGCCCAGTTGACGCGAAACACTTCGATACCGGCATTGTCATAGAGGCCGGCATTGAGGTCGTCCTCGCTGAGGCGGTCCGAGTGCAGCGCCCCCGACAGCTCCTGGTTGCCGACCGCGAGCCCCACTTCGGCGGTGAGTTCGCTGGCGGAAAAGCCGCTGGCGGCCTCGAAGCTTGTGCCGTCGAATACCAGGGCGCGGTCGTGATCGGTAAACCCCAGCCGCGTGCCGTCGCCGCGCGTGATGCGCCAGCCCCAGGCGAGTGTGGTGGCGCCGCTGGCCAGATGCGCGGCGAAATCGACCGATAACGCTCTCACAGCCGCACCTCGATGACGGGGATGTGCGGGATCGAACCCGCCGCGAGGTTCTGCAGGTTCACCTCGATGCGGTCGGCATCAAAGCGCACCGGCACGTCGAACTCGAAACCGGCGGTGATGGCGGCGCTGGCGGCCGGAATGTTGCCGGCAAGGAACGTCACGGCGCCGAGCGCATGATCGACGGTGAAATGCGTCCCCTCGGTCTTGGCGACCCCCGCCACGGCGATGCGCACCGACCCTTGCGCCGGCTTGCGTATGGTACGCGTATAAGGCGCATACGCACTTCCATAGGTCTTGATGAGCTGAAACACCGCCAGCACGCCAGTGCCGGTCCCGATCGCTTGATCTGCCGCCAACGGCGCGCGAGATGGTGGCCCGGAGCGGTAGTCGGCATGATCGCGCCAGCGGAAGCCATGCAGGCGGCCGCGCCGTTCCTCGAAAAACGCCAGCACCGCATGCAGATCATCGACGCCGCGAATGCCATAGCCTGCGTTGTAGCTGCGCCGCGAGTCCGCCCAGCGGCTGTTGCGCTCTTCAAAGCCCGAGGCCAGCGTCACCACATCGGTGCGCCGCTCCGGCCCGCCGACCGCGCCCTTGGACACGTTGGTCGGGAAGCGGACTTCATGAAAAGCCATGCTGACGTCCTCCGCCTACAGATTGCGCTGCCCAACCGCGAGCCCACGTTGCAGCATCGCCGCGATCTGGGTCTGCGAGCGCTGGAAGCCGGCCACATCGGGCGTCGAAATGTTGAACGTGATGTTGGCGCCATTCCCGCCGCCCGAGCGCACACCGAGTTGCCCGTCCGTACCCCGGGTCAGCGGCAGGATGGCCTCTGCGCCCTGTTCGCCTGCGATCGCCGCGCGACCATCCGAAAGCGGAAAGTTGATCGGCGAGGAGATCACGCCACCTTGCGCGAAGGGCACGGTCAAGCTAGAGGTCGCGCCGCCGCCAGAACCACCCAGTCCGTTCAGGAGTTGGTTGAAAATCCCACCAAGCGCACCTTCCAGCGGCTTCAGCGCCGCCTTCAGCGCCAGCTGCGCCAGGCTCTGGCCCAGCGACTTCACCACATCCTCCAGCTTCTTGCCACGCACGGCCACCTGCTCAAAAGAATTGATCAGACGGCTGGCGAATTGATCGCCAAGCGACCCCATGGCGTCGAGGGACAGCTTCAGCTGCTCGCCGCTGGCCGCGATCTCAGCCGTGGCGGATTGTATCGTCGTCGGCATCGTCCGTGGTCTCCTCAATGAGGTCGGGGAAGGCGGCGATCAGATCGTCGAGGTCCGAGCGCGACAGGGGCCCGTCCCGCCGGCGGCGACCAAAATGTCCCTCCAGCGCAGCATCAAATTCGCGCGGCGTCAGGGCCCAGAAATCGGCTGGCTTGAGCTTCAACGCACCCAGCCCCATGGCCATGGCGAGCGGCCAGTCGAAGGGTTCAGCCCCGGCGCCCCGTGCGTGCGGGCCAGGGCTCACCCGTTTCCCGCGGTCGCCTCGCCGCCACCGAAGGTCGCCGCCAGCAGCCGGGCCACGATATCAATGGCGCCGACCGCGCCGCCCTCGATCTGCATCTCGCCGACCGCCTGGTCGTCCACCACGTGCCCGCCAGAGCGCAAGCCCGCGCCAAGCACGCGGATGGCATCGCGCGCAGCGATCCGCCCACTGCCGAAACGCTGCGCCAGCGACAGCATGTCTTCGACGCCAAAAGCGTGCTCAAGTTCGGCGAGCGCACCTAGTGTCAGGCACAACCTCACCGGTGCACCGTCGATGACCGCTTCAATCTCACCACGATGACGGTTGGCCATGTCGCGCTCCGTTCCATGACTAGACAAAGGTCAACTCACCGGCAGATTCCAGCGTCATGTCGAACGTGACTTCGGCATTGTACTGACCGGCATAGTCGAGGGACGAAATCTGGAACGGCCCGGTCACAGTGCCGAGGCCAGGGATGATCACCTGCCAGTTGCGGATCGTCCCGGTAAAGAAGGTGTCGCGCACCAGAGCGTCGGTGGCCGACGTTTTGAAGATACCGCTACCGGTGATGCGGGCGTTGCGCACCCCGGCCCCGGCCAGCAGTTCACGCCAGAAGCCGGTCGATTCCGAGTTGGTGATGTCGACCGTCGCGGCATTGAAGGCGAGCGTGCGGGTGCGCAGGCCCGCCACGGTCGTATAGAGGCCCCCGCCGGTGGAATCGATTTTCACCAGCAGATCGCGGCCTTTCTGGGCAGGCATGTGTGGGCTCCTTTGGGTCTAGAGTCTGGTCACGTTTGGTGGCTACAGCTACCCCCACCCTCCCCGGAGGGGGGCCGCCCGTCGCTGTTGAAACAGGTATGGCAACACCCAACACTCAAACCCCTCCTCCCTTGAGGGGGAAGGCAGGGTGGGGGGTCGCCACACGACGGATCGGCTAGGTTCCACCCAGAACGATCTCTGCGACTAGACGGGCTCGGTGACGGCCCGGTAGCGAACCAGTCCGTGAATGGTGACGCCATCACTATCGCGGCGGACATCGGAGAATTGCTGGCGCAGGTTCACCAGGGTGTGTCCGGCAACCGACAAGGACACCGCATGCAGAGCATCTCGGATTGCGCCCATGATACGCTGCGCCTCGCTGCGTCCGCCGTTCTGCGACCAAACATGCAGCGTCAGGGTGTGCTCCTCGCCATCCTCCGTCCCCGTACCATATTCGGAGGAGGAGGTTTGGCCGAGACTGATGTAGGGAAATGGCGCGGCCTGCGGGACGTCATCGTAGATGCGTGCGCCGCCGAGCAAGGCCGTCAGCGGGGTACTTCCAGCCAAAGCCGCGTATACTGCTTGTTGCAATGGCAAAGTCGCGCTTCCGCTCATAGATTGCGCTCCTCGGCAAGAATGCGGAGATAGGGTTCAGGCCCGTCGCGGCCGAGCACCGATTCAACGAAGAACAGCCGCGCGCCCATGCGGAACCGCATGGCCGGCACGACATCCATCCGCTTGCGGATGACAATCTCGTGCGTGCCCTTGCCTTTGAGACCATCGGCGAGCAACTGCTCAGCGCCACTGGAGCTGCTCAGGCTGGCCCAGAGATCGGCCACCGGTGTCCAGGTCACCATCACGCCGCCGCCGCCATCGGCCACGCGGCTTTGCTGCTCCAACGTCAGGCGCCGTCGCAGTGCGCCAATGCCCGGGCGGCTCATAGCCGCCTCACGCGGTAGGGGTCGATCAGGTCGGATACCATTGATGGCAGCGCGGCGGCCGCATCGGAGGGTTGGCGATTTTCGTACCAGTGGCCGATGAGCACCAGCAGCGCGATACGCAGCGCCGCCGGAACATCCGTTGGCTGACTGCCATGACCTGCGGTAAAGTCGATGGCGATGCCGTTGCCCGGCCGCAAGGGTTGCAACCAGGCCTGCGCGCCGCGACGGATGAGGCGTGGCGGCGCGCCCAGCCCGTCCAGCAGATAACCGCCAGCTGGCAGCACGAAAAACGTGTCGTCCACGGCGTAAATACGCACTTGCTCGACCGACTGCACGGGCGCCAGAGGTAGCGGCACTGCAAAACCCGCCGGCCAGGCATCCAGCCAGTAGGTCCAGGTCTGTGTGATCAACGCTCGGCCGAGATTGCGCTCCAGTTCGGACCGCGCGCCAGTGATGAGACGACTGATCAGTGCGTCGTCGTCGGGGACATCAACGCGCAGATGAGCCTTGGCATCGGCAAGCGACACCGGCTCCTGCGCCGGGACGGCGAGAGGGACAAGGGACATGGGGGCTCTCGGGAATGGGGGTGTTTGGTGTTCTGAACCGCACCGTAGGGTCGACTGAGCTTTTCCGCGAAGCCCACCATGACAAGCGGCGCCGGTAGAGGTGGGCTTCGTGAAGAACTCAGCCCACCCTACGGACTACGGACCTGTGTTAGCTGACGTCGAACTTCAAAAGCTTGATGGCGTCGAAGTCCTGCACGCCGCCGCCCACGCGCTTGGTGGTGTAGAACAGCACATAGGGTTTGGCCGAGAAGGGATCGCGCAGGATTCGCATGCCGACACGGTCGACGATCAGGTAACCCGCGCCGAAATCGCCGAAGGCGATCGACATGCTCGCCGTGGCGATGGCCGGCACATCCTCACTCTCCAGGATCGGGAAGCCCATCAGGGCGGGATTGCCGCCCGGCTGCACGGCCGGTTGCCAGAGGTAGTTGTTGGTGGTGTCCTTCAGCTTACGGATGACTGACTGAGTGGCCCGGTTCATGGCGAAGCGCGCATTCGGCCGGTACTGAGCTTTCAGCGTGTAAATGAGATCGAACAGCTTATCGCTCGGGGTTGTCGCAGGCAGCGCGCCCAACGCCGGTGGCGACGTAGCCGATGTTGCCCCAGGTCCAGGACGCTTGCGGAACGTTTGTGTACGACAGGAAGCCCTTGGGCTTGGTCGTACCATCGCCAACCACAAAGGCTGTGCCTTCCTGCTGCGCGAACGTCAGTTTCACCTCGTCGGCAACCCATTGATCGATATTGACAATCGAATCATCCAGCAAAGCCGTCGTGGCGGCCGGCATGGCGTAGATCTCGAAGGTTGGGAAGCTCAGGTTGGCGAGCGCCGTGTTGCCCGTCTGGGGACGCGCGGCGGTCTCGGCCGCCCAGCCGGCGGCGAAACCGGAGGTGGAGAACGGCTTGTTGTAGATGTTGCTGGAGATCTGCCGCACGGTTGCGACGGCGCGCACCGGGGAGATATCGCGCACCGCCAGCGTCACGGCGTGCTCAAGTTCGGGCGGCACCAGATAGCCGCCGTCGGGATTGGAGCCGATGGAGAGCGCCTTGGCTTCCAGCGCGGCTAGCTGCGCCGATTCGCCCTTGCGCACATAGCCATCGAAGGCGGCTTTGTGCTGCAGCTGTACGCTGGAGCGCGGCGCCGCGCCGCCGATCGCGGGACGGGATTGCTTGAGGACCAACTGATCGATCAGCGTGCGTTGCTCATCGAGCGCGGCGTTGATGCGGTCAACCTTTTCTTCGCTGAGCACGTCAGCAGCGCCGCGGCGCTCGATCTCACCGAGGCGCTGATCGTTCTCGGCCTTAAAACTTTCGAAGCCACGCATGAACTGGTCGTAGGCGGCGCGCGCTTCCGGGCCCATGGTCTTGGTCTCAGGGGCAGTGGTAGGAGTTCCAGATGTCATAGCGTCCTCGTCTTTCTGCGGTTGGTCTGTGCAAGGTGCTTCATGCGGGCGGCGGCGGACGTGAGTCCTTGGGTCAAGGCAGCCTCGTCAATCCGCGCACCGGATTTTATGGTCGTCACTGTCGCCCCCGGCTGCATGGGAAAGGTGACCACGGAGATTTCCCAGAGGTCGATTTTCGTCAGCTTACGGATGCCGGAGCGCGGATCGCGCACGCCCTTTTCGGTGCGGAAGCCGATCGAGAGGCCTTCCAGCGCGCCCGCCTTCATGAGGGCGAGCACCTCGCGGGCGCGAACGATCTCGGGCAGCAGGCGGCCCTTGACCTTCAGCCCACGTCCGTCTTCGGCCAACTGCTCCCAGATGCCGATGGGCTCGTTCGGATCGTGCTGGTAGAGCATGCGGATGCCGCCCGTCCCGCGCTTGGCGAGCGTGTCACGGAAGGCGCCGGGCGCGATCACGTCGTGCGAGAGGTCCTCGACATGGAACAAGCTGGCGTAGCCTTCGAACGTGCCCGAGGGCTCGACCGAGGTGAGGTCGAGGCGCGCGCGCTTGGTTTCGAGCAAGGGGGGAGTGGGCATGGGCGAGGGCTCCATGGTTGGGGGAAAGCGATACGGGAAGATTGTTGCAAGACTGGTGGTTAGCGGCGGCGACCTAGGAGGCGCGGCATGCAGCGACCAAGGAACTTAGTTGCTCTGCGCTCTAACCACGACAGTCGCCACGGGATCGAGCGCGGCCTTGAAATCATCGGCTACTCGCCTGGCGACGGCGCGTATCGCATCGTCGCGGCCCGTGAGCGTGTTGCCCTTGAAATAATTTGTGTTGATGGAGATTTGATAGGACATTGGGTCGCACGCTCCGCCCGCCCACCCGAGCCCACTGTTGCCGTCAAGGACGATATCTTCACTACCGCGTCATTGGGCATCCAAGCAGCAGGGGGGCACGCCCAGCGCCAGCGCAATATCGCGCGCGGCCTGGCGTTTGCTCTCGGTGAAATCCACGTCTTTCGGACTCAACGACATGGCGCGCCAGTCGAGCCCGCCTTCCAGCAGCATCGGCCGGCCGGCATTTTTGGCGCCCTGGAAACTATTCTCCAGCTCCGACTTCAGCCGCGCATACTAATCGGCCGTCAGGTGGAGGATCGGGCGCACGCCGGGCAGGGCGTCCTGTCTGTAGCTGACTTTGTGCCGATGTCACTATTCGGGATACGACGCTTTATCAATTGTTCGGCGCAGTAGCTCCAAAAACGCAACGAGACCTTTTCCATCTGCAAATGTTACCGTGGAGGGAGTTGCCCACCACCATTTGCGCAAATCTTCGTATGTATAACCACCAGCCAATAAGTCATTATCGAGAAACAGCTTGACTTCATTCACCTGGGCCGCATCGAGGCCGATGAGTGCGTGCTGCACCAATTCCTCAGCTGTGGTCACGTCGAGACCTTGCCCGAGGTTCTTGCAGAGAATATCGAACGCTGCTGGTTGATTGATACTTATCATCTAGTCCTCATTGAGTGGATACGCAGAGACTACGAAATACCCTTTTTTACTCGATTGACTGCGCCGCAACGAAACCATCACGCTGTAAGTATCTCGCATCACAGGTTGGGACTGGTCGTCTGCGACATAGGCCTCATATCCGGTTCGACTTCGGAATTTCAAAAAAAGATTCTGGTAGGGAAGCGCATGCAGCAATCCACCAGCAACAAAGGCATCAATCTTATCTCGATTTGCGGCGATAGTCGCATTTATCAGCTTGCTCGCTGCCTCGACCGATGGAAACGACCCTGCGCGCTTCTCTCCGACGGCTCCGATGAGTGGAATATTGATGCGGTTACCCAGTATTCGCGCCTTGAGGTACGCGGGCGGCTTTGCAACGTGCCGGTCAATCGTGTGCCCTCCGAGCCGTTCCTCCTCCATCAAATCGACCGGGTAACCAGAACTGCCTTGGGTCGCGACCAGATGTAGTAGGTCTGTGCCGGGTATGATACTTCCGGCACCACCGCCAGCCCATTGTCCACCGCCCGAGCCGCCAGCAGGCACACGCGGCTGTGCCGGATCGAATTTCGTCTCCGCCCCATCCTGCGCCGGCGTCTCGTCAGCCCCATAGCCCACGGCCGCGCGCTTTTCATCATCGGTGAGAAAGCTTGCCGCGCCAACCCGGGTCCAGAGCTGATCGCGCTCGGCCGACAGGGCCTCGATGCCGTCGAGGTCGACGCGCAACTCCAGCCCGCCGCCGTACGCCGGGCCGAGCCAGCCCGAGATGGCCTTCAGCGTGCGTCCCGTCAGCGGCAGGATGGTGTGGCGCCAGAAGGCGCGGTTGGCCTCCTGATAATTGGCATGCGTATTATCACCCGGAATACCAAGAAGCATGGGGGGCACGCCCAGCGCCAGTGCAATATCGCGCGCGGCCTGGCGTTTGCTCTCGGTGAAATCCATGTCTTTCGGACTCAACGACATGGCGCGCCAGTCGAGCCCGCCTTCCAGCAGCATCGGCCGGCCGGCGTTCTTGGCGCCCTGGAACGTGCTCTCCAGCTCCGACTTCAGCCGCGCATACTGATCGGCCGTCAGCTGACGATCCGCTGCCGTATAGACCAGCGCGCCCGAGGGCAGCGCCGAATTGTCCAGCATGGCCTTGTTCCAGGCGCTGGCGGCGTTGTGGATGTCGATGGCGGTGGCGGCCGCTTCGATGGGCGAGAGGCCATAGTAGTCGTTGGCGGGGTGGAACAGGGCCTGATGCAGGATCGGGCGCACGCCGGGCAGGGCGTCGTCGCTGTAGCTGACCTTGTGGCCCGCGACGGTGTAGTCATAGCTGGCCGGCCACCCATCCGCCCCCGGAACGATCGAGAGGCGGTCGGGGCGCAACACGTAAAGTTCGCGCAAGGCTCCGCCCGGCGCGACGGCCTCCATGTAGGCGTTGCCCGATACCAGCAGATAGCTGTACCAGGATTCCAGAAGATCCGGCCGGCACTGCAGCGGATTGGGCTGGGCGAGCAGATCCAGCAGCGGATGCTGCAAAATCAACTGATCGCCAGCGTAGAGATCGATCGGCACAGAGGCGGCAGCCTCAGCGATCATCCGTACGCAGCGGTACACGACCGGGTTCTGCATAAATCCTTCGCGGGCGAAGGCGCCATAGTCGCGTGGGCTCCAGACTGGCTGGCGCTGGTATTGCAGCGCGATCAGCGGCGCGGCGGCGCTGGTCTTGGCCTCGGGCGGAAAGGCGGCCACGGCGGCGCGATAGCCGGCGGCCCGCGCCAAACGGGAGAGCAGGGTGGGCATGGGGTACCTTTGTGGGGTGGCGTAGGGTGCAATAGGCGTTCTTCACGCCGTATTGCACCGTTGGGGCGACGTCGGACGGCTTGGCGGGGTAGGCGGTGCAATACGGCCGAAAAGGGCCTATTGCACCCTACGGGTCAAACCACTCGAATTCTTGGTTCGCCGCTCTTGGTCAGCATCAAATCCGTCAACGCCCAGACCAGCGCGTCCAGGCGATCGGGGCTGCGGCCGCTGCTCAATCCGTCCGGGCCGAAATCGCTCATCTGGTCCTCCAGCGCGGCGAGCTGGCCGACGTGGGAGATCAGGCCCCGTTCGTACAAGGCGGCGACCGGCTCGGCGCGGATGAATTTTCCCCGCGTCGCGCGCACCTTCCGTATGGGGACGTTATCGTCGATCTGCCGGATCACGCCCTCGACCAGATCGCCGCCCTGGTTCACCTCGGCGACGATGCGGTCGGCGGCAAATTCCTCCAGCGCAGCGACCGCCACCTTGGCCCAGACCAGCGGCGCGTGCCCCGCGACCGTGCGGTCGGCGAGTACATAACCGCGCCCGGCCGCGTCGATACCGGCCACCACAATACCGCAGGCGTCAGCCTTGGCCCCGCTGGTCACCGGCGGGTCGACCGCAACCACAATGCGCGTCAAGGCCGGCGCGCCATCGATCCGGGTACGCTCAAACCCGGCTCGATTCCACAGCCCGTCCGCGCGATCCTCCACCAGCTCGCCATCCAATTCCTGGCGGCCGAGAGACGTTGCACCGTAACGGGCGCGCATCTCAGCGATGAAACCGGGGGCGAGGTTGGCGAAATTGTCCAGCGTGCGCGAGCGGCTGATCATGGTAGCGGCGTCGGCCAGAATGCGCTTCAGGAGGCCAATCGGGCGCGGCGTGGTGGTCACCACCTGGCGCGGCGTATCCCCCAGGCGCAAGGCGAACTGCAGCATGTCCCAGGTTTTGTCCGCATAGCGCCATTTTGCCAGTTCATCGCACCAGGCGGCCCCGAACTGCGGGCCGCGCAGGCCGTCCGGGTCCTCGGCCGAGAACAGCTGCGCGACGGCGCCGTTGGCCCACGTCAGCTGGCGCTTCGAGGGTTCGTAGACCGGCCGCTCGTGCGGGGCGTGCACAGATAAAATGCCGGACACACCTTCGACCATCACCGAGCGCACGTCGGCAATGGTCTCGCCGACCAGCGCGATGCGGCCGGCGGCACGGTGGGCGAAGGGCGGAAGGCCCAGCGCCTGCGCCCGCACCCACTCAGCCCCCGTGCGCGTCTTGCCCGAACCGCGCCCGCCCATGATGAGCCAGGTGCGCCAGTCAGCGTCTTCGACAGTCACCTCCGGCACGCTGTCGGCGCCCGGCAAGGCGCCCAACGGCGCTTCGCCCATTGCCATGGTACCTTCCGAAACCGCGCGTAAGAAGGCCTCGCTGGCCGCCACCATCGCGGTTTCTGCCGTATGCAGAGCGTGCACGATCTCGCTGGGCAGCTGATCGTCGCGTGCAAAGACGATCCAATGGTGCAGCAGGCTCCCGACATCGCCAGACAGCATTTCGGCTACGGCGCGCTCACTGTTTCCATTTCTCGCCAAGGCTCGCAATTCTGCGCGCAAGCTCACGACGCCATTGATCGACATTGTCGGCTCCGTGGGTTTGCGCGTTCGCGTCAGCTGACGACGGGTCATCAGCCGGAGACTGGATGATTTTTTCGCGCCAGGCGCTGTCCTTGGCGTCGAGCTTATCGACCGTGGTCAGCAGCGAAGCCATGGCGCGTGCGCTGCGTTCGTCGTCGGCCGGTTTGGCTGCGGGGTCTTCCATGCGGGTCTCCAGTTGGTTGAGTTTGGCCATGATGATCCGGCGCATCACCGCCCGCTCCGAGACCGCCCCTTCGAGCCGGATCGAAGGATGCGGCGGCCAGTTGTGGTTCTTGGCGCGGGCATAGAGGGTGTTGCGATTCATTTTGCACCGCTCGGCGATCTCGGCGATGCTGAACTCGCCCTCGAAATACAACCGCTCGGCCAGCGCCCAGGTCGCCGGGAGGATAGTGCGCATTGGGGGCTCGTGAGGTTTGGGTGGGGGGCGGCTGTTTTGAAAGAGGGCCGTGTTGGTCCGGGATCCGCCGCGCAAGATCCGATAGAGATGCCGGGTCTGCAGCGCACCCGTCAGAACGCTGCGCTGCACCCCGGATGACAGTGCGGGAACAATAGTGTAGCACCATACGTATGCGAACCAATTACTACTTCGTCTACATCCTGACCAACAAGCGCGCGGGCGTTTTCTACACTGGCGTCACGTCAGATCTGGAGCGGCGCTCATGGCAGCATAGAACTGGCGATTTGCGGGGGTTCTCGCAAAAGTTCGGGCTAAAGACGTTGGTCTGGTTCGAAACCCACAGGGACATTCACGAGGCCATTGCGCGCGAGAAGGCGATCAAACATTGGCGACGGCCATGGAAAATTGCTTTAATTGAAAAGGACAACCCTGAATGGCGCGATCTGCGGGCTGGTTTCAATAAAGCTGCTGATGCCTGATCGAAACGAGTGTCATCCCGGATGCGCTGCAGCATTCTTCATGGTGCAGCGCATCCGGGATCTCCATCGGCCCCTGCCGTGCTTCAACAGTGGCAAAAGTCTGCGGCGCACCGTCAAAACGCTGCGCTGCGCCTGGGATGACAATTCGTTGCTGACGGGCACCGCGTCTCTTTCGCAACTGTCGGGTTATACCTGAACTATGCGGTAAGAGCGTCGCGCTGTCAACAGCAAATCTTGCGTTGCTCGCTTTTATATTTGATCATCGAAGCAACTGCTCGCGATTTACTTCTGTGAACCGACCGGCGGCACGATATACTTCCAGTAATTCTTTTCGGCCACGCCCCTCTCCGAGCGCGCGTGGCCGCGCACCGATATGCCGGCTTCGTGTACGGTTTCGGGACTGCCGGACACCAGGGGGTGCCACCACGCGAGATCCCGCCCCTCGGCCACCAGGCGGTAGGCACAGGTTGACGGTAACCAGCTGAGTGTGCTCACGTTTTCCGGGGTGAGGACAATGCAATCGGGAACGCTGGCATGGCGGTTGGAATAGTCGCGGCAGCGGGTGGAGCCGCAGTCGAGCAACTTGCAGGCCAGGCGTGTCTGATGCAGGTCTTCGGTGTCGTCGTCGATCAGCTTGATCAGGCAGCAGCGGCCGCAGCCGTCGCACAGGCTCTCCCACTCTTCTGCGCTCATTTGAGCCAGGGATTTGCGTCTCCAAAAATCGTCATTTTCGGTGTACATAACGGGACCTGACCATTGCGGCGCGGAAACCATACTGACAGCCGCGGGGAGGCTGCGGAAGCGCAAAGTAGCGCAAAAGTGCTGAGCATCCGCGCCGCCGGGTTCCGACGAGCGATTCGAGCCGCGATTTGGACCACAAGGAGAGCGCGTGAGCGACTGGAATTTCAGGCAGAGCGCACGCAAACGGGCGGTGGACTGGCTTGCGCTCGATTCCTGGATCGATTCCTCGCTGTTCGGCTCCTGGGAGGTGATCAAGGACCGCTGGGCCAACCTCACAGCATTCAACCAGCGTTTTAACCTAACGGGCGTGCTGCGGCTCGGCAACGAGCTCATGTCAGAGGCGATCTCGATCGGCACGCTCGGCTTGGCGATGATGCTGGGACTGGCGCAACCGGCCTTCGACGTGGTGGCCAAGGGCGAGCTGCTGGAATACAGCAAGTACGCCTTCACCTTCGTCGATCAGGACGGTAACGCGCTCGGCAAGCGCGGCATCTTGCGCTCCGACGCGGTGCCGCTCGAAGACATGCCGGATCATTTCATCAAGTCGCTGCTGGCGACCGAAGACCGGCGCTTTTTCGAACACTATGGCATCGATATCATCGGCACGTTTCGAGCGGTGATGGAGGACGTGAAGCAGTCGGATTCACGCCAAGGCGGCTCGTCCCTGACGCAACAGCTGGCCAAGAACGTGTTCCTGTCGTCGGAAAAATCCATCCAGCGCAAGATCAAGGAGGCGTTCCTGGCGCTGTGGCTGGAGGCGCACTACTCCAAGCACGACATCCTCAAACTGTATCTGGAGCGCGCCTATATGGGTGGCGGCGCGTTCGGGGCCGAGGCCGGAGCGCAGTTCTATTTCGGCAAATCGATCCGCACTGTGACGCTGGCCGAGGCGGCCATGATGGCGGGGCTGTTCAAGGCGCCAACCAAGTATGCGCCGCACGTCAATATCGCGGCGGCCAGAAAGCGCGCCGACGAGGTGCTGTCGAACCTGGTGGAAGCCGGCTACATGACCGAGAGCCAGGTGCACGAGGCCCGGCTGCATCCGGCCATTCCCGTGATCAGCCGGCAGCTCGATAGTCCCGACTGGTTCCTCGACTATGCGTTTGAGGAGGGACAAAAGCTGATGCAGGGCCGCCAGGGCAGCGTGCTGACAGCGCACGTCACGGTCGACCCGGCGATGCAGAAGGTTGCCGACGAAGTGGTGCGAAACGCCATCCGCGACAACGGCGCGGCCTGGGGCGCCAAGCAATCGGCGCTGGTCAGCATGGAAGGCGATGGCGCCGTGAAGGCGCTGACCGGCGGGGTCGACTACGGCGAGAGCAACTTCAATCGGGCGACGCAATCCAAGCGTCAGCCGGGGTCGTCGTTCAAGCCGTATGTCTATCTGACTGCGGTGTCGCTGCTGGGCTATACGCCCGAGACCGGCGTCTCGGATGGCGGCTATGTCTGCCACAACGGCCATGTGGTCAGGAATGACGCGGCCGCCGTGGGCAAGCCGCCGCTGGCCTATGCGCTGGCGGTGTCGGCCAACAACGTGGCGGTGCGGCTATCCGATGCGGTGACGCGCAAGAAGGTGAACGAGACGCTGACCAAACTGCATGTGTCGAACCAGATCGAAAGCTGCACCATGGCGCTCGGCGATGGCGGGGTCAGCCTGATCGAGCATGTGGGTGGGTACTCGACCTTCATGAACGGGGGCAAGAACGCGCGGCCGTATGCGATTGTCGATATCCGAAACACGCGCGGCGAGCTGATCTACTCGCACGAGCGCGATGAGCCGGCGCTTGAGCAGGTGTTCGATCCGAGGGCGATCGCGATGATGAACGTGATGCTGCGGCGCGTCGTGACGGACGGGACGGCCAGGGCCGCGGAGCTGGATTTCACCACCGCGATCGGCAAGACCGGGACGACGTCGTCGCATCGTGACGCCTGGTTCATGGGCATGACGGGCAAGTACGTCACCGGGATATGGATCGGCAACGACGATAACAAGGTCATGCACGGCGTGTTTGGCGGGCAAAGCTCGGCCCCGATGTGGAAGACGTTCAACACCGCCGTCCACACCACCCCCGACATCCCCCAGTTGTTGGGTTTGCCGATCAATCCCAACCAGTTGATTGCAATGCAGCAGCTGGCCGCAACGCAAACTTTTGACCCCGCCCAAGGGCGTAAAAAGGATGGTCCCCAGGACGGTTTGCCTGAGGCGATGAAAACCGTCTTGAGGGATATCGAGGAGGCGCTGCACCTAGCAGGCGCCCAGGCCGCAAGCGCTCCGGCGCCTACCGATGCGGGACCGGGGCGCAAAGCGGCACTCGACACCCTCGGCGGGACCGCACTTGCGGCGGCCAGCGCCAGCCCGGCCATGGCCCCCTGACATGAGCAAGCCTGACAAGCTGCGGGATCTTCGCTCAGCCGGCGCGCTGCCCGTTCCGGCCAGGACACGTCATCCTGTGTCGGCTGTGCGCCGCTTACCCCGCACCGCGGCGACCATGCCGGCGACCACCAGAGGGCTGCGTTTCTCGCGTCTGATTGACGGCCTGGTGATGCGCGCAATCCGGCGCTTCATCCTACGGGTGGCCGGCAACATCGCCGAATTCGCGGTCTATGCAGCCATCGCCGTCGGCATCGGCCTGGCATCGGCCTGGTACATGGTCGACTACGGCTCTCGCCTCACGGTCGAACGCCAGGCACCCTGGCAGCGCTGGACCATCGCCGGAGCCCCGGGCGCCGATCCCTATACGATCGCCCACTTCGCCCGCGCGGGCTGGTTGCCGCTCAGCACGGTGTATGCCCACTACTTCCTGGCCACCAAGGACAGCAACGGTGAAGCTCTGTATGCAGATTGCGATTATACGGTGAGTGGACCGGCGCCGGCCAGCCGACGTTGGACCTTGGCGGCCTTCGACCCGAATGGATTGGGCATTGATCCGGGCCTCGGCCGTCCGGTGATCTCCTCCAGCACTGCGCTGCTCGGACCCGAAGCGACGTTGAGCATTAAACTGTCGGCAGCGACCTCCCCCGGCAATTGGCTTGGACTGTCGGGCGGCGCCCGCATGCAGTTGTTGTTCACCCAGTATGGCCGCACCGATCATGCCGTGCGCAGTAGCGCAAGCGGCACAGCCGTGTCCGCGCCGGCAGCCATGCCTAGCATCGTGCGGGCAGGGTGCCGCTAGAGATGGGCGTCCCTGGGTTCATCCGCCGTCTGAGGATCCGCTGGCTTTGGCTGGTGTCCGCCGGCCTTGCTGGTATGCTGCTGCATTTTGCGTCAGTGTTCACAGTGACCTACGCGCTGCCGCGGCGAGGCTTCGACACGCTGGCCAGCCTTGGCTCCGTGAACACCATGGCGGTGCTGCCGTTGATTTCAGCCGACTACCAGCCACTGCCCTTCATGATGCGCGATACCCGCTACGCCGTCTGCCGCTACGACATTTCCAAGTCCCCATTGGTGTTGCGAGCGACGCTTGGCGACGACGATTGGACCATCGCGCTGTTCGATCCTTCTGGAAGCAACGTCTATGTTGTCAGCGGCGGCGATCTCGATCGACGCGAGATCGAGCTGCTGCTGACCTCCAAGCAGGATGGCATTGCCACGCCGCTGTCCACTGCCAAGGACGCTGCTGCAGCGAGCGTCACGGTCGGCCTGGCAGGCCGTACAGGGATTGCGGTTCTGAGCGCGCCGATCGCGGCGCCAGCCTTCGCCAGCGCAGCCGAACGCCTCATCCTACAGGCCTCGTGTCAACCGCGCGGCAAAGTCGCTGGGGCCGGCGGCTAGCCCGTCGTACTCAATCGGGTCCCTCGCCAGGCCGGATGACACCCTTCTTCAAGATGATGTTGCCGTAGAGACGGCGCTCGCTGGAAGCCACAATCGCGTAGGCCTTGCGCACTTTCTCATAGAATACGGACGGCTCGACCCCGGTCAGCGTTACCATTGGCTCGTGCCGGGCCACCATCGCGGCCAAATCCACCATCACCGGCTCCAAATGGTCGGGCTTTCCGGGGACATTCGGCCGTACGGCCGGGGTTGGCACCATGTCGTCCAGCGGCATGACGCTCAAGATGGCGTCGAGGAGGCGAAGGGCGTCGTGGCCATCGGCGCGGATGATTCGTTCTGGACCGGCGTTATCGGCCGGATAATTGCCGTCCACGATCGCGATCTCGTCGCCGTGGCCCATGGCACGCAACGTATACAGCAGCTCCGGGCCCAGCACAGGGCTCAGGTTTTTCAACATCGAATGTCATCCTTGAGGAATGGTCAGGAAATCGCAGCGTCCTCGCGTACAAAGGACTTGGCTTTGAAATCGCTCCAGAGA
>JAYUAJ010000464.1:0-3213 GCA_043741375.1 Hyphomicrobiaceae bacterium
CGCCGCCATCACGCCCTTGGTCACCGACCAGACGTTGACCAGCGTATCGGCCCGCCACGGTCTCGCCCGCGCCGCATCGGCATGGCCGCCCCAGAGGTCGACCACCAGCCTGCCGTCCAGCACCACCGCCGCCGCCGCACCAGAGTCCAGCCCATCGGAAAAGTTCTGCGCGAACGCCTCGCGAACGGCCGCAAAGCGCGGATCTGTGTTGCCCTCGATCAACATGCGCGCCGCCCTTCGTCACTGTTGCGAAAAACTCTCCGCCGCCAGTTTACGACCCTGCCCCTGAGCATTGCAACCGGCCGCGATCCCCCGTATATGTCAGCGCGACTTCCCTTCTTTTTGCAACTATTGGCCTTGTGGGTGCTCAAAACCCCGCCGGGTCCGGAGGATGAACCTATGACTCGCGTTCCGCTCATGCCCAAGTCCACCGCCGTTTGGCTGGTCGAGAACACGGCGCTGTCGTTCGAGCAGATCGCCACCTTCTGCGGCTTGCACGTGCTTGAGGTCAAAGGCATCGCCGATGGGGAGGTGGCGCAGGGCATCAAGGGCACCGATCCGATCTCCTCGGGCCAGCTTGCCCGCGAGGAAATTGCGCTGGCCGAAAAGCACGCAACCCACGTCCTGCGCATCCTAGCCTCCAAGGTTGAGTTGCCGCAGTTCAAGCCGCGCAAGGGCCCGCGCTATACGCCGCTGTCGCGCCGCCAGGACCGCCCGAACGCGATCCTGTGGCTGGTGAAAAACCATCCGGAACTGAAGGATTCGCAGATGATGCGGCTGGTCGGCACCACCAAGCCGACCATCGACGCCATTCGCGATCGGACGCACTGGAATGCCGGCAACCTGGCGCCGATGGACCCGGTGACGCTTGGACTGTGCACCCAGATCGAGCTGGATGCGGCCGTCAAGAAGGCCTCCAAGCGGGTAGAGGCGCACAAGCACGACCAGGACGAGCCGGAGCGGGAAGGCTCGCTGCTGCCCGCAGCCGAAACCATTGCTGAACGCCCGATCGTGGTCGACCGCGCGCCGGAAGTGGAGGCGCCGATCGACGCCGAACACGTATTCGCCAATCTCGGCGGAACAAAAACAGCGCCTGCGGAAGACGGCGACGGGGAATAGCAACGACGGGCGGCGGAGCCGAAACAGGTCCGTCTTTGCCCTCGGCGAAGGGATCGACAAGAAGACCGAGGATTTTGCTGCCGAAGTCGCCAAGATGACGAAGAAGTAGGGTTTTGCGGAACGACGCGCGGTGTCAGGCGCCTTTTCGTGCCTGACACCCAGTCATTACAGGACCGTGCCAGCGTAAATCGCCTCGACCAGCAACTTCGCTCCGATCGACGGCAACTCCACCGTATCCTCGCGAAAAAACAACTCCGGCCGCCAACCCTCGCTGCGCTGCATCAGTTCGACCCGCGCGGTGTCCTGGGCGATCAGCAGATAGGCCTGAAGCGACGGAATGCCAATATACGCCCGCATCTTCTCGCTCCGGTCGATGCGCTCGGTCGATGGCGACAGCACCTCGATGACCACGGCCGGCTCTTCCTGGTAGTGCGCGGCAAGATCGACCGGCCGGCACGTCACCATGAGATCGGGGTAGTAGAACGAGACGGTATCGTCCGTCGCGATGCGCAATTTCGCGTCCATCGCGAAAATCCGGCAGCCGGCGGGGAGCTGCGGCCGCAACGCCGCGACAATTTCAAGCGTGATCTGGTTGGCGGCGTTCGATCCACTGGCCATGGCGTAGATCACGCCGTCGACCAGCTCGTGTTTGGTCTGGCTGGTGGATTCCGACGCCAGGTAGTCGGCCTCGCTGATGCGGGGTGGCTCGCTGGTTTTGGCGTGCGATTTCGACATTGGGGCGCTCAGGTCGGGTTGCATCGCGGTGAGTTTAGCAGACTGTTGGGCTTGGGGCCGGCAGAATTCAAATTTCTAGTGACCGCCAGATTGGCCAATCTGTGCGCTGTGTGATAGTCTATCCTGATGATCGACCATACTCTCAGCCAGCGCCTCAACGACCTCGCCCCGGCCATGCAAGCGCGCGGCGCGACGGGGCTCAGCATATTCGGCTCGCGGGCGCGCGGCGACAACCGGCCCGATAGCGACCTCGACGGCCTCATCGACTACGATCCGGCCCGCCGATTTTCGCTGCTCGATCTGGTCGCCATCGAACGGCTGGTCCACGACAAGCTCGGCATCCGCGCCGACCTGACGACGCGGCCGGCGTTGCATCCCCTGCTGCGCGAGCGGATCGAACGCGAAGCCGTGCGAGTGTTCTGATGCAGCGCGACGTCCGGGTGGTGCTGAGCGAGCGGCCTAGAGCGTTTCAGAGTCAGGTGGAAGCAATCGCATCAAATTCAACCCCTCACCCCGCCCTCTCCCCAACGGGAGAGGGGGCGATGTGGCGCCGGCCGTGGGTCTAGCGCCCCCTCTCCCGTGGGGAGAGGGCGGGGTGAGGGGTTGCTCGAACTACAGAACGTCCCACGTCGAATTGGTTCAGGCTTTTCCAACTAAATTTGAAAAACACTAGTATAGCGCAGTCGCAAGAGATTTGACAAAAGGGCATTATGATAGACGCTATGTGGGGATTGTTCGCGCAGTGGATGCCTTCGATCACCTTGGCTGCAGGCGTCGCAGTGATCGGTTTTATCTATCGGGAAGCAGTTGCCAAGTGGTTTGTTCTGCGGATGTCACACCATTTCTCAGAAAAACTCGAAATGCTAAAATCCGAACTTAGGCATTCGGAGCAAGATATCCAAGCCCAACTGCAAAGCAAACAGAAACAGATTGATGTGCTGTACGGGACAACAATGTCGGCGCGAGCTGGTCGGCAGAGCGCTATTGAAAAGAGGCGTCTGGATGCTATCGAACGAGTTTGGAAAGCCGCAACCCGCTTGTCGGGTATGGTGGGCACCTCCAAAATGCTTGAGCCGCTCAACCTCGACCTATTTTTCAAAGCAATGGGTGAGGACGCTGATAAGCGGACAAAGCTTTTTGCGGTTCTCGATAAAACTTTGGGGGCCAGCCAATTCCTAGAGTCAAAGGAGTTGGGGGAAGTTCAAGAGGAGCGCCCCTTTGTCAATCCGGTAGTATGGACATACTACTCCACATACAGTTTCATTATAATGCACTCCACGCTACTCGTCTCAGTGATGGGTCGAGGGCTATTTGACGAGAGGTATTTCAATTTTCAATCAATCAAAGATGTTGTAAAAA
>JAYUAJ010000465.1:0-3199 GCA_043741375.1 Hyphomicrobiaceae bacterium
CTCGCCGGTAAGACCGCAAAGGATGGAGTGCCGACGGCGTATTTCTGCGTCGGCGGGACTTGCTCGGCGCCGGTGACGGATGCGGGGGAGCTCCGGGCTGCGCTTGAAGGCTCCCGCCGGATCGCATGAGCTGATCCGTAGGGCGGCGCTGAGCATTTTCGCGAAGCCCACGTGCGGCGCCAAAGAGGTGGGCTTCGCGCGAAGAGGCGCTCAGCGCCACCCTACGGTTCTGCCCCTCATTGACACCGGCGCCCAACCCGCCTACCTAACGGCCATCTTCTACGGCCCAACACCTGAGCCGCCGTCCTGCACATGGGTCACCCCAGGAGGCAGGACAGCCAACATCCGACAGCGCGTTGCGCCCTCGGGTGCGTTTTCGCATTGTCTAGAAGAACCAAAAGACCGCCCATGTTCGACTCCCTCTCCGATCGCCTGTCGTCCGTTTTCACGCGACTCACCGGGCGCGGGGCGCTGACCGAGGCGGACGTCAACGACGCCATGCGCGAAGTGCGCCGCGCGTTGCTGGAGGCGGACGTGGCGCTGGACGTCGTGCGCTCGTTCACGGACAAGGTGCGCGCCAAGGCCATCGGCCAGGCCGTGTTGAAGTCGGTGACGCCAGGCCAGTTAGTGGTCAAGATCGTTCACGACGAACTGGTCGCCATGCTCGGTTCGAACGCGCAGCCGATTGATCTCAATTCCACCCCGCCCGTCGCCATTCTGATGGTTGGCCTGCAGGGTTCGGGCAAGACGACAACGTCCGCGAAGATTGGCCGCCGCCTGCAGGAGCGCGACCGCAAGAAAGTGCTGATGGCCTCGCTGGATACGCGGCGGCCGGCGGCGCAGGAGCAGCTGCGCGTGCTCGGCGAGCAGACGGGCGTGGCGACGCTGCCCATCGTCGCCGGAGAACAGCCGGCGCAGATCGCGACCCGCGCCATGTACGCGGGAAAACTCGGCGGCTATGACGTCGTCATTCTCGATACGGCTGGCCGCATGCATATCGACGAAGAGTTGATGGCCGAGACGGCGCAGATCCGCGACCTAACCAAGCCGCATGAAACGCTGCTGGTGGCGGACGCGCTCACCGGCCAGGATGCGGTGAACCTCGCCAAGAATTTTAACGAGAAGGTCGGCATCACCGGCATCGTGCTGACCCGCGTCGACGGCGACGGACGAGGCGGCGCGGCGCTCTCTATGCGTGCGGTGACCGGAAAACCGATCAAGCTGATCGGCACCGGCGAGAAGTGGGACGCGCTGGACGAGTTCGACCCGCAGCGCATCGCCGGACGCATCCTGGGCATGGGCGACGTGGTCGCGCTGGTCGATAAGGCCATGCAGACCATCGATCTCGAGAAGGCCCAGGGCATCGCCGAGAAGATGCGCAAAGGTGTGTTCGATCTCGAGGACATGTCCGATCAGCTCGCGCAGGTCGAGAAGATGGGCGGCATGGGCGCCGTCATGGGCATGATGCCCGGCATGGCCAAGATGAAGGATCAGGTTGCCGCCTCAGGGATCAATGAGAAGACGATCAAGCGCCAGCGGGCGATGATCTCGTCCATGACCCCGCAGGAACGGCGCAATCCGAAGGTGCTGGACGGCAAGCGCAAGCGGCGAATAGCGGCCGGTTCGGGAACCAGCGCCGAGGAGATCAACAAGCTCCTCAAGCAGCACCGCCAGATGGCCGATATGATGAAGATGATGGCCCAGAAGAAGGGCATGTTCGGCAAGATGATGGGTGGCATGATGGGCGCGCCCGGCGGTATGGGTGGGATGCCGAGCGAGGCGGAGATGGCGCGCATGCAGGCCGAATTGGCGCAGCTCGATCCCAAGGCGCTGGAGTCTCTGTCGCCGGAGCTGCGCGACATGGTGGCGGGCGCGACGCCGGGCCCCGGAAAATCCGCCCAAGCGCAATTGCCTAGGGGCCTGCCGCCCGGGTTGCCGGGCCTACCAGGGCTCGGCGGTAGGCTGCCTGGTCTGCCCGGACTAGGCGGCATGCGGCTGCCGGGACTTCCAGGATTGCCGGGGAAGAAGAAATAGACACGTCGAATCGTAGGGTGGGCTGAGCTTTTTCTTCGCGAAGCCCACCATTGTCCGGGCAGACGGTGGGCTTCGCTGAAGAGCGCTCAGCCCACCCTACAAAATTACGAAAAACCAAAACCAACGGAGACTGACCTATGGCCTTGAAAATTCGCCTCTCCCGCGCCGGCGCCAAGAAGCGCCCATATTACCACATCGTGGTGGCCGAAGAGCACAGCCCGCGCGATGGCAAATTCATCGAGCGCGTCGGGCACTTCAACCCGATCCTGCCGAGCGAGCATGCCGAGCGCATCAAGGTGGACGCCGAGCGCTGCAAGCATTGGCTGAGCGTCGGCGCGCAGCCGACCGATCGCGTGGCGCGCTTCCTTGACGCCGCCGGCCTGATGAAGCGCAAGGTCAAGCACAACCCCGAGAAGCTGAAGCCGCGTAAGAAGACGTTGGAGCGGATAGCGGCGGCGGAAAAGGCGGCGACGGACGCTGCGGCCAAGGCTGCTGCCGAAACTCCGGCGGCGTAGTCTTTTCCTCTCCCCCGCCTCTTCGCGGGGGAGAGGGTGGCGCCCGAGCCGCCTCAGCGGCGAGGACTCAGCGCCGGGTGAGGGGCAGCCGCTTGCTCCGTACCGGTGGTGAGAAGAGCAGCGTTTGTTGCTGCCCCTCACCGACCGCGTGGCTCTTGCGCTGAAACGCGCTGCGAGACGCGGTCTCCTCTCCCCTTCGCGCGAAGAAAAAAGCGCGAAGGGGAGAGGAGAAGGTCGCACCATTTGGTCGGAATTTCATGTCCCCACGCATCCTCATCGGCCGCATCGGCGCTGCGCACGGCCTCAAGGGCGAGGTGGTGGTGCAATCGTTCGCGGCTGAGCCGTTGGACCTCAAGGCTTATGGTCCGCTGACAGTTGAATCGGGCATCAAACAGTTTCGATTCAAGTCTTTGCGGGTCGCCGGCAAGGGACTGATCGCGCGTATTGAGGGCGTTGACGATCGCACTGCGGCGGAGGCTCTAAGGAACACGGAGCTGTTCGTCGAGCGGGTGAAACTGCGCAAGCCCAAGGCCGACGAATTCTACCATGCCGACCTGATCGGACTTTCGGCCCATGCGCCGGATGGAGCGCTCATTGGCGCGATCGTCGGTGTTCCCAACTACGGCGCAGGCGACCTGTTGGAGATTGCT
>JAYUAJ010000466.1:0-3194 GCA_043741375.1 Hyphomicrobiaceae bacterium
TGACCATCACCGCTTCGGCCAAGTCAGCACGCGTAAGCGTCCTGCTCGCCGAACTACGCGACGTTTTCATGTTCCCTCACTCAGTCCAATAGTCGCGGCATGGTAAAGGGAGGTGTGCGGCGCGGTCAAATCACATCTGGAGGCAAATTGCTGATTTCGAACGGAGAAAGTGAAATGTCGTTGGTCACAAATGATGAGCCATGAGGGGTGTAAAGGTGGCTTTGCCTACTTTTCCACCCATCCCACACGACTTACCGCCAACCCATTTTCACCACCGCGCGAGCACCGAACCCCAGGTAAATCCGCCTCCCATCGCCTCCATTAGAACCAGATTGCCTTCCTGGATGCGTCCATCTTCCAGTGCTGTGTTCAAGGCCAGCGGGATCGAGGCGGCGGAGGTGTTGGCGTGTTTATCCACAGTCATTACGATTTTTTCGATCGGAATGCCGATCTTCTTGGCGGTGCCTTCCAGAATGCGCCGGTTGGCCTGATGCGGCACGAACCAGTCGATCTCATCCACCGTCATGCCGGTGTCGACCAGCGTTTCCTGTATAACGTCGGAGATATGCGTGACGGCGTGGCGGAACACTTCGCGGCCGTTCATGCGCAGATGGCCGACAGTCTGCGTCGATGAGGGCCCGCCATCCACGTACAGCTCGTTGCCATAGCGGCCGTCGGCGTGCAGCCGCGTCAGCAAAATTCCGCGGTCGGCGCTGGTGCCCTTCTGCATTTGGGCCTCCAACACAACTGCGCCGGCGCCGTCGCCGAACAGCACGCTGGTGGAGCGATCTTCCCAATCAAGTATGCGCGAAAACGTTTCGGCACCGATCACCAACGCCTGCTTGAAGTCGCCACCCTTTAGCATGCTGTCGGCGATGGTCATGCCATAGACGAAGCCGCTGCAGACCGCTTGCACGTCGAACGCCGCGCCGCCCGGTTTCAAGCCGAGTTTGGCCTGGATGGCCGTGGCGGTGGCGGGGAAGGTCCTGTCCGGCGTGGAGGTTGCGCAGACCACCAGATCAATCGCTGACGGTGCGATTCCGGCCCGCACCATGGCCTGCTTGGCTGCGGCCGCGCCCAGGTCGGACGTCAACTCGCCCTTGGCCGCGATATGCCGCTGACGAATGCCCGTGCGCTCGCGGATCCAATCGTCACTGGTGTTGACGGTCTTGGCCAGTTCGTCGTTGCTGACGCAGCGCTGGGGCAGATAGCCACCGCAGCCACGGATAATCGACCGGATCACGGCCATCGGCGAGCCTCCTTTCCTGCTGCCGATCAGCCTTCGGGGCTAGCCAGCGCAATATCCGTATCGTCCGGTGCCAGGGCGATGGCCGCAACCGGCGTTGCCGACATGTCACGCGCCAGCCGCTCTACAAGACCCGCACGCGCCATGTCATAGCCGAGATCAATGGCGCTGGAATAGCCTGTGGCATCGGCGCCACCATGGCTCTTGATCACCAGTCCGCTCAGACCGAGAAAGACGCCGCCATTCGAGCGGCGGGGATCCATGCGCGCCTTCAACAGGCGGAACGCATCCTGGGCTATGAACCCGCCCAACTGCGACAGCAGCGATTGCTCCATGGCATCGCGCAGGTATTGCCCGACCTGTTTGGCGGTGCCCTCCGCAGTCTTCAGGGCGACATTGCCGGTAAAGCCATCCGTAACCACGACATCGGCCGCGTCATGGCCAATGTCGTCACCCTCAACGAAGCCAACGTAGTCAAAAGGCAACGTCATCGCCCGCAAAGTTGCATGAGCCTCTTTGATCGGCTCAAGACCCTTGACCTCTTCGGTCCCGATATTCAGAAGGCCAACCGTTGGGCGCTCCTTCTTGCGCAACGCGCGCGCCATCGCCGAACCCATGAAGGCGAAATTGATGAGTTGGACCGCTGTCGCTTCGACGGTGGCGCCGGCATCGAGCAGCAGGCATTCGGCCTTTACCGTTGGCCAGATGGCGGCGATGGCGGGCCGTTCAATACCCGGCATGGTCTTCAGGCAGACCTTTGCCATCGCCATCAGCGCGCCGGTGTTGCCGCCCGAAACGGCAAAAGCAGCGGCGCCGCTCTTGATGGCGTCGATAGCCATCCACATGCTGGATTTGCCTCGCCCGCGCCGCAGCGCTGCGCTGGGCTTGGCGTCCATGGCAACCGCATATTCGGTGTGGACGAGTTCGGTGCGGCCGGCCAATCCAGGATAGCGCGTTAGTAGCGGGGTCAGTCGCGCCGCATCGCCGACCAGCAGGAACCGTATATCGGGATGCCGCGTCAACGACTGCTCGGCCCCTGCAATCACCGCCTCGGGGGCCCGGTCGCCGCCCATCCCATCCAGTGCTATGACGATTGGATTTGGCATACTGCCCCGGTTGCAAGGTACGTCCTGCCGCAAGCGTTCTCGCGGACCGAAGCACGGACCTGCGACGACCCGGACGTCGTTGCTGAAAATACAGATTTGCCGTCTGGAAACAAGTTTGATTGCTGAGTGCTGCCCGGCACGCCGCAGCGCGCCTCTGGTATGCGAGACGCGTCGTCGACCTACCCCTCAGCGCGTCAGGCGCAACCCAGCCATCTTCGACCCGATGGCCCGGAACGCGGTCTGCAGTTGGGGAACGTCGAGCGTCTCGTAGAAGTGAGAGACATCTGTACCGCAGGCCTGCAAGGTCGCCCGTGCGATGGTCGCCTCGGCCGGCGTCAGCTGATCGAGAGCAAAACCGACTGTGTATATCTCGATGCCCTTCGCCTTCATGGCCGCGCAGACATCCTTGGCGTGATCGGACACCATCTGCTGGTCCTGCTCCTTGTTGGCGTTCATCGCGTTGTACCCGCCGTCGGTCATCAGGACCGCGACCTTGCGCAGCAGCGGTGCGCCGTTGCTTTGCGCGGTCGTCAGGTCGGAATAGGACCCGGGGGCGCTGGCGCCGCTCCAGACCGGGCCCCAATCGGGCGACAGCATATACCAGGACCAACTGGTGCCGAGCGCACCGGCCGTCCCGCCGTAACCCTGCAAGGCGTCAATCCGCGCCAACAGGGCCGCCTTGTCGGTGCTGAGCGGCGTCACGTCGTTGCCCTCGGCGATGTCGCCGCAGGCGCCATCGGGCCTGAAATTCCAGTGATCTGCCGGATCTCCCGCAACCCCGGTGCCCTGGCCAAAGGCCAGCGGAACATCGGTGCTGTCCATGCTGAGCATCCGGCGCGTAC
>JAYUAJ010000467.1:0-3183 GCA_043741375.1 Hyphomicrobiaceae bacterium
CCAAGTGGGCATGGCGCCGCCGCGTCCCGTCTCGATGCTCCGCATAATATCCTCCTTGCGTCCGCCATAGAGCCAGATGGCGTCAGTCAGGTTTGGGGCGCCCAGGTCTTGCTTGCCCATGCCGTCATTGCCGTGGCAGGCGGAACAATTGTCCGTAAACAACGTTTTAGTCCGCCCGGCCGCCGCCGAATCCTGCGACTTGCCGGGCAACGATAAGACGTACTCGGCAAGGTCGCTGATCTGCGCTGCCTCCAGCATCTTGTCGATGCCGAAGCGGGGCATCCGGGATTGGCGCGCGTCGGGGCTGGCCGAACGGATGCCGGCCGTGATAGTCTTGCTTATGTCCTCGAGTTTGCCGCCCCACAACCAATCATCATCCGACAAGTTCGGATAACCAGCGCTACCTTGGGCGCCGCGGCCATGGCACTGTGCGCAATTGTTCGCAAAGGCGGTGCGCCCGCCAGCGCTGGCGAAGTTTAGCAATTCGGGGTTCTTCTGAATCGTTGTAAGATCAGAACCGATGATCGCGGCATAGAACTTGCCCTGCGCCGCCTTCGCAGCAACAATATCGGAATTCACGGTTTGCCGCTGGCTGTAGCCGAGCATTCCCCGCGTGTAACCGTTGAGTAGCGGCCAGGCTGGATAGGCGATCCAATAGCCTACGGCGAACAGCACGCAGGCATAGAAGACCCATAACCACCAGCTCGGCAGAGGCTGGTTCAGTTCCTGGATGCCATCCCAGTCATGTCCGGTGGTCTCTTTGCCGGTGACTTCATCGATGTTTGGTTTGTTCACGCCTCCCCCCCATTGGCTTCCAACTCATCGTCCGCACGCAAAGGTTGTTGCGCGGCTCGCCTGAATGCCTCGCGGTTACCGGGCCAGAAGGCATGCAGGATGGCGCCAGCGAACACCACTAGAAATAGGAACAAGGCGATGAGCTGCGAATAAACGGCGACAGTTTCATAAGTCATGGCGCCCGCGTCCTAGCTAAGATTTCACTAGCGTAGATTTGGTCCTGATTCGTCGTATTTGGCGAAGTCGACAAGCGTTCCCAGCACTTGCAGATAGGCAACCAGCGCGTCGATTTCCTTGGGCTGGTTGGGATCGCCGCTGAACGGCCGCTGCTGCGCCTTGGGGTACCGCTTGAGCAGATCGCCTGCGCCTTTCATGTCTGGATTGATTTGCCGGGCGACGTCGGTAGCGGCGTTGGCGACCATGTCATCTGTATAGGGAACGCCCAAGAATCTCAGGGTCTTCAGCTTCGCGGTAATCGTCGACGTGTCGAGCGGAGTGGTCAGCAGAAACGGGTAGCCCGGCATGATGCTTTCCGGAACGACCGAGCGCGGATTGTTGAGATGCGCGACGTGCCAATCGTCCGAGTACCTGCCGCCAACTCTTGCGAGGTCCGGCCCTGTGCGTTTTGAACCCCATTGGAAGGGATGATCGTACATACTCTCAGCGGCCAGCGAATAATGGCCGTAGCGCTCGACTTCATCGCGCAGTGAGCGGATCATCTGGCTGTGACAGAGGTAGCACCCCTCGCGCACGTAGATGTCCCGCCCCGCAAGTTCTAGCGGCGAATAAGGGCGCATGCCTTGCACTTTCTCTATGGTGTTCTCGATCCAGAACAACGGCGCGATCTCGACGATGCCGCCGATGGCGACAACAATGAGAATGCCAACCAGCAACACCAGCGAATGCCGTTCCACGACGCCGTGACGGGTGAACATAACGCTTGCTCCCTATTCTGCTGGCGCGAGGTTGAAGCGCAGCTCGGGGGCCGCCGCGATTCGAGGCTGCTCGGCGAGATCGCCACTCTGATGCCCCAGGATGGTGCGCGTGACATTGTAGGCCATGATGAGACCACCCGCTAAGAACAGCGCGCCGCCCACCGCCCGGATCACATAGGGCCAGTGCATGGCGTCGACAGTTTCAACGAACGAGTATTGCAGGAACCCAAGCGCATCATAGGCGCGCCACATCAGGCCTTGCGTGATCCCGGCAACCCACATGGACGTGATGTATAGCAATATGCCGATGGTCGAGAGCCAGAAGTGCCATTCGACGAGATGGATTGAATAGAGGCCCTGGCGTTTCCACAGCCACGGCGTTAGGCAGTAGATCGCCCCGAAACTGACCATGCCAACCCATCCGAGTGCGCCCGAATGCACATGACCAATGGTCCAGTCCGTATAGTGACTAAGCGAGTTGATGGCCTTGATGCTCATCACCGGGCCCTCGAATGTGGACATGCCGTAAAAGGCGACCGAAACCACCATCAGGCGCACTACGGGGTCGGTACGCAGCTTGTCCCAGGCGCCCGAGAGCGTCATCAGCCCATTGATCATGCCACCCCAAGATGGCATCCAAAGCATAATGGAAAACGTCATGCCGAGGGTCTGCGCCCAATCGGGAAGCGCGGTGTAATGCAGATGATGCGGTCCCGCCCAGATATAGAGGAAGATCAGCGACCAAAAATGCACGATAGAGAGACGGTAGGAGTAGATCGGCCGCTCGACGCGCTTGGGAATGAAGTAATACATCATGGCCAGGAAGCCAGCGGTGAGGAAGAAGCCCACCGCGTTATGGCCATACCACCACTGCGTCATGGCATCCTGGACACCCGAATAAATCTGGTAACTCTTGGTGCCGGTCCACTCCACCGGCACGGCGAGGTTGTTGACAATGTGCAACATCGCGACGGTGACGATGAAGGCGAGGTAGAACCAGTTGGCGACGTAAATGTGCGGTTCCTGCCGCCGCCAGATTGTTCCGAGAAAGACCAGAAGGTAGACCACCCAGACGATCGTCAGCCAGATATCAAGGTACCATTCGGGCTCGGCATATTCCTTACCCTGCGTAACGCCGAGCAGGTAGCCGGTAGCGGCCATAACGAGGAAAAGCTGATAGCCCCAGAACACGAACCAAGGCACCCAGCGGCCGGCGAGGCGCGCCCGGCAGGTTCGCTGCACGACATAGAACGATGTCGCGATCAGCGCGTTGCCGCCAAAGGCGAACACAACCGCAGATGTATGCAACGGACGCAGGCGGCCAAAATTTGTCCATGGCAGATCCAGATTGAGGGCGGGATAGGCGAGTTGCCAAGCGAGAACGTCGCCCGCAAGAAAGCCGGCGATACCCCAGAACACAGTGGCGATGACGCCGGCCCTGACGACGCCGTCA
>JAYUAJ010000468.1:0-3175 GCA_043741375.1 Hyphomicrobiaceae bacterium
TTTAAGCCTAAGCCAAACTGACGTCCCTGCTGCACTGAGCACTGCTTGCTGCCGAATCTTTTCCATAGTCCCCACTGCCTAACTTTCACGACCCTATCCTCCCCACCGGAACCGTGCCCATGACCGCCAACCTGACCGCCATTCTCTACCTTGTCTCGGGCGTGCTGTTCATCATGTCGTTGCGCGGATTGTCGAGCCCGGAAAGCTCGCGGGCCGGTAACATGTACGGCATGATCGGCATGACGATCGCGGTGGTCACCACGCTAGGTAATCTGGCGGCCGGCGACAGCGTGCTGACGTGGCTGTTGATCATCGCCGGCATGGGCTTGGGCGGCGGCGTCGGCGCCTATGCAGCGCGCAACATTCCGATGACGATGATGCCGGAGTTGGTCGCGGCATTCCATTCGCTGGTCGGCTTGGCAGCGGTGTTCGTCGCAGCGGCCGCACTCAACGCCCCCGAGGCGTTTGGCATTCTTGACGGCGGCACGATCAAGGTCGCGAGTTTAGTCGAAATGGCGCTTGGCGCTGCCATCGGCGCCATCACGTTTACCGGGTCGGTGATCGCCTTCGGCAAGCTCTCCGGCCGCATGTCGGGCAAGCCGATCATGCTGCCGATGCGGCACGTCATCAACCTCGGCTTGGGCGTCCTTCTCGTACTCCTGATCTACTGGTTCTGCCAATTGGGATCGCAACCCGTATTCTGGCTCATCGTGATCTTCGCGCTTGTATTTGGCGGACTTCTGATCATCCCGATCGGTGGCGCCGACATGCCGGTCGTGGTTTCGATGTTGAACTCCTACTCGGGGTGGGCGGCAGCCGGCATCGGCTTCACCCTTGGCAACGTCGCGTTGATTATCACTGGCGCGCTCGTCGGCTCATCGGGTGCAATTCTGTCGTACATCATGTGCAAGGCGATGAACCGCTCGTTCATATCGGTCATCGCAGGCGGCTTCGGCGGTGAGGTCGCAGCGGTTGGCGGTGAGGCTGGCGAGCAGAAGCCGGTCAAGCTGGGTTCGGCAGAGGATGCGGGCTACCTGCTGAAGAATGCGCAGAAGGTGATCATCGTGCCCGGTTACGGCATGGCCGTCGCCCAGGCGCAGCATGCGTTACGCGAAATGGGCGAAGTCCTCAAAAAGGCCGGCGTCGAAGTAAAGTACGCCATCCACCCGGTTGCCGGCCGCATGCCGGGCCACATGAACGTGCTGCTCGCCGAGGCCAATGTGCCCTACGACGAGGTGTTCGAGCTCGAAGACATCAACAGCGAGTTCCAGCAGGCCGACATCGCGTTTGTGATCGGCGCCAACGACGTGACCAATCCGGCCGCCGAAGAGGACAAGACCTCGCCAATCTACGGCATGCCGGTGTTGCAGGTATGGAAGGCCGGCACCGTGATGTTCAACAAGCGATCGCTCGCCTCCGGCTATGCCGGCGTCGACAATCCGTTGTTCTACAAGGATAACACCATGATGCTGCTCGGCGACGCAAAAAAGATGACCGAGTCCATCGTCAAGGCCCTGGCGCACTGAGGGTGAGTGCATCGCTCAGCCCATCCCACCTCACACTTTTTTCACGAATTCGGTCTTTAGACCAAACCTTTGACCTTGTCCGAGCGGCACTCGATCTCTTCATCGTTGCCGGTGAGGTGGACGCTCTTGAACAGCGTGCCGCGCTTCGGCGTCACGGACGGATGAGCCCTTCACCTTCAGGTCCTTGATCAGTGTCACCGAGCAGCCTTCGGTGAGCTTCGCGCCGTTGCAGTCTCTAGCTTCCATGATGTCCATCGTGTTGTTCAGCCGTGATGGGTAGCTGTAGCGGCCAAGTGCTGCGGCCGCCATCCCTCTCATACCATTCTCGCAGATAGGCGCGCGCGGCCTGGCCCGCTGCCAAGTCCCAGGCATTGACGAGGGCGACACGAAAGCCACCGGGAGGCATAGCATGTGCCTCGGGTGGCCGGTCCTCATGGAAGGTTATCTGCACGCTGGATATGCCGGGTAGTGCACGCACTGCGGCGACCACCTCGGCCGGTGGATGCCGGAATTGGCGGCCGTGCGGCAGAAACAGTGCCAAAGAGTAGCCATCACGGCGATCGGCTTCGCCGAAGGTCCATGCTCGATCGCGATATAGTCCGACGAGCGCTGCGACCCAACCGGCGCCATACAAATCAGGCCACTGATCGGTGAAACGCAGGTGGGCGTCTATAATCGTGCTGCCGATGGTCTCTGCGTTGAGCATGCCGGTATAGCCGGGAAGTTTGCTTGAAACCCACGCTCGCAGCTGAGCTTCAAGGCTTGGCATACCGACTGCATGCACGGTCCAATAATCGAACATGCCCTCGCCAGTTGGCCGTCCGGTCGCGTGGCGAACCCAAGCGACACTGCCGTCGGCGACGGCCATGTCGGTCGAGATGTGCGGGCCCTCGAGAAGCGGCATCCACATGTGACCGGGGGTCATGTGTTCTCGATACGCGGCGGCACACGAAAGGATGCGGCTGCCAGCTCCTAAACCGCCGAAGTTGAAGATCGGTTTGGAGAAAACTGGAAAACGCCTCGGCATCAACCCGTGTGGACCGGCATCGAGATTTTGGCTCAACGCCAGCTGCAGCTTGTCGAATACCCAGCGGTGCGCAGGGTTCCAGTCCCAGGCCTCCGGATCATCGGCTGGAACGAACACGTCATCCGGGCACTGCACGCGCTCGAAATACTGGGATCGCCAGGGGGCGGGTTCGATGATTGGCATGTGCTACCCCACCATTCCCTTGACCATCGTCACGATCTTGCCGGTGGTCACACGCACTTGGGTTTCCAGGGGAGGCGAGAAGGGGATCGGTAGACGTGGTGCGCCAAGACGCTTGGCACTCTTGATGTTGGATGGGCCCAGGCGATCTACAATACGCGCGACGATCTCCGCCCCAAAGCCGCTCACCTCCACTGCCTCGTGCACGACCAGCAATCTGCCGGTACGCTCGACCGATGCTGCGATGGCGTCCTCGTCCCACGGCCACAACGTCCGCAGATCATAAGCGTCGACCGCGATTCCGGCCGTGGCGAGCAACTCAACTGCCTCGACGACCTTCGGCACGATCGCCGACCAGGTGACGATCGTCACAGCATCGCCCGTGGACAACTGACGGGCCTTGCCAAACGGTATCGGCGCTATGTCGTCGTTTACCATGCCG
>JAYUAJ010000469.1:0-7415 GCA_043741375.1 Hyphomicrobiaceae bacterium
GATGTGCGTGTGGCAATCGACCAGGCCCGGCGTCAGCAGCACGTTCTCGTGGTCGTACTCGACTTCGGCCTCCGGCGCGCCATCACAGGGACCGACGTAGGAGATCAACCCATCGGTGACAGCGACGGCTCCATCATCGATCAGCCGTACCGGTTCGCCGGTCGCGTTTTCGCCGGTCCAGATGCGCACGTGGGTGATGCGACAGTCGGCCTTTGACATGGGGTGCGAACTCCGGGATGAGAGACCACGAGTTTGCATGGAGCGCGGGCGCGGGCAAGCTGCAACCGACGCTCGCATGGCGGAGATTATCGTGACGGATACGACAATTGATCTGGCAGGCGCCCCGGTTGCGCTGGCCCGCAGCCTCGCCAAAGCCGGGCGCATGGACGAGGCCGCCGCCGTCGTAGTGCGATTGCTGGACGAACAGTTCGGTCTCGCCGCCAACAGTATGGAGATCAATTCCGATATCTACAGCCTGAATTCGCTGAACGGCACGTTTGAGGCGGGCGGGACGCCTCTGTTCTTCAAGTTCCATCAGGAAGAGAATGAAGGCGCCATAGCGGGTGAATACTATCGCGCCCGCTTGCTCGCGGATGCGGGCCTGCCGGTCGATTTGCCGTTGCACGCCTCGACTGAGACGGGCCGCCAGATCCTGGTCTACCGCCGCCGCACCGAGCTGCGCTTCGCCGATGTGCTGCGGCGGCTGGATGTGACGCCCGATGCAGCGGCCGAGGCCGAGGCGATTGCGGCGGAGGATCGACTTAATGCGCAATTGATGGCAGTTTTTGCGTTTACCCTCCATCCTATCGCGCATGAACAATCGGCGGCCGAACCGATCCACCGCCTGTTTCACGAACGGCTGGTGACGCCTGGCGAGCCGGGCCAGATCGGCGGGCGCTTCGCCACCTTCTACGAGAACAAGCACTTCCAATTCCCCGGCCTGACAATTGAGTGGCGGGACCTGAAGGACCTGACTTTCGTCGTCAACGGCGTCCGCTACGACCGCACTCTGGGTGAGCTTTTCGATGAGGCTTTCGTCCGGTTGCGTACGGATCAACTCGCGGAGTCTGGCGGCCTCACCGCCCATGGCGACGCGCACAACGCCAACGTCTGGTACGAGCGGCCTCCGTTCGTGCCCGGCGGCCGGCTCCCCGAAGGAGAGTCGCCGGGCACAAGCAAAGATTCATCGCCAGCAAAGCTGGTGATGTTCGATCCGGCCTTCGCGGGGACGCATGTGCCTGCTCTGTTGGCCGAAGTGAAAACGACGTTCCACAATGTCTTTGCACATCCTTTGTGGCTGTACGAGCCGGGCGAGGCCGCCAAGGTTTTTCGCGCCGAGGTTTTCCGCGTGGGCGATACACTCCGTATCGATCATGATTGGACGCCGAGCCGCGTGCGTCTCGGCCTGCTGGAAAGCAAAGCCGCTCATGTCTGGCGGCCGCTGCTGGCGCTGCTGGCGAAACGCGGCATGCTCCCGCCCGACTGGCGGCGTGTTGTGAAGCTTGCGCTGTTTCTGTGCCCAACGCTGGTCATGAACCTGCGGGCCAGCGCTGAGGGCGGCTCGCACAATCCGATATCATCGGCGATCGGGCTCGCGACCGCCGCCTGCATGGGCGCTGAGCCGGACAAGCCGGACGCCCTGTCAGCGCTACTTGAGGCCGTTACACCGCAAGGCTGATTGGGGCGAGAAACTCGGTAAGCCGCGCGCGTGCAACACAAGCAGTTGCCAGCACGCGCGCTGCAAGGCATGGATGGCTGTCCGGGGACGGCTGAACGATCCGCCCAGGACGGCGAACAGGGATGATGGCGATGGGGATGCTCAGTCTGTATTTTCAGCCGGCCGGGCGCATCGGCCGGGCGCGCTTCTGGCTCGGCTGGCTCGGCTTGTTGCTGATTGAAGCGGCCTTCAACTACTGGTTGGTGACAGGATTGTTCGGCCGCGATCCCCTCGATCCGGCGACCGGGACGTTGACGAAGCCCGCGTTTCAGTTGGTTCTGCTGGGCAACGTAATCTTCCTGTTCCCCCTGTTCGTGCTGTTCGCAAAACGCTTCCACGATCGCAACAAGGGGGCGGTTTGGACACTGCCCTATATTGCGGTCTTTGCCGCCATGATCGCAGCGCTGATCACCGGTGACGTCAAGCCCGACGGCGCATCCGCCGTCACGGCGGCGCTGGCAGCCCTATACATCGCCGTGTCCGTTTGGATCATTGTCGAGCTTGGCTGCCTCAAGGGAACCCCCGGGACCAATCGCTTCGGCCGGGATCCACTGGCGCTCTAGGGTATCACCCTTGTGACCTAGAGTATGATCGTCCACTGTCGGGCGCCCGCAGCCTTCAACCGCTGCCGCTCAGACCTGAATCCCATGGCAGCGCCAAGGCGGGGTGCCCGGTCTGATTGAAGAGTGCCGTGCAACGGATGAGCGCGGCGAGGATGTCGACATTTGTCCCGCGCAATTGCACGGTCTTGCTGTACCTTTGGGACCCACGCGGAGCCGGAACGAGAGACGCTGATGCGCTTTCCAGATCTCCACTTGCTGACGCTCGCCCTTGCCAGTCCGCACAATCAGCCGGTTACGGCGTTCGACGCGCTGTGCCGGCTCTGTGATGAGGTGGTCAGCGCCAAGCTGTTCACGATCACAGATCACGATCCCAATCGTGATCTGACACGCCGGCTCTATTCAAATATGCCCGATGCCTACCCTGTCTCCGGCACCAAGCCAGTCGACAAGGGATCGGCGTGGTACGTGCATGTCATCGGGCGCCAGCAGATCTTCATCGCCAATGACTATGCGGCAATCGCAAACGTTTTTCCGGACCACGCTTTTATCCAGTCTTTGGGATGTGAGGCAGTCATCAATATTCCAATAGTTGTGGCGGGACGGGTTTTGGGAACACTGAACTGTCTGGACGCGAAGGGAACGTATACGCGTGAAATTTCGGCTGCGGCCGAGAGCCTAAAGTTACCTGGAGCGGCCTGTATGCTGCTCAGCCAAAGCCTGAACGGCAGAGGCGCCGGATGAGCCGAACAACCATCCGTGTCGCGACCGATGTCGGCTGTCCGAGTCTTGATCTGTTCAGGGATCATCGGCGTCGGGGTGTTTGACGTCCTTGGCGGATTTGTCCTCGCGAAGGGCCTTGAAGGCGGCGTGGCGCAGCAATCCCGCCGCCGTCCAGGTCAGGTATTCGATCTGAGCCACCAGCTGCGGTTTGACCCAGACGACGCCCTGACGCTGAATGGCGTCGAGCGGATCCGCAAACTGCGGGGTCTTGACTCTAAGCGGTTGCAAGGTTTGCCAGAGCTCGCCAGCGGTGTGCTGGCTGAAGCCGGTTCCGACGCGCCCCGCATAGACGAATTTCCGCCTCTCGAAGTATCCTAGAGCGAGCGCACCGACCGCGTTTTTCTGACCGGTCAAATCGACATAACCCCCGATCACGAATTCATCGGTGAGGACGCATTTGCTTTTCAGCCAGTCATCGCGACGTCCCGACCGATACGCAAGATCGAGCCGCTTCGAAACGATGCCTTCCAGGCCGAGCTTGCACACCTCGGTGAACATCAGCTGCCCGTTACCCTCAATGTGCTGGCTGAACCGCAACGCGCTATCCTTGGGTTGGTCGGAGAGCGCCGCCTGCAAGAGCCTTTTGCGATCCTCCAAAGTCAATTCGGTCAGGTCGGAGCCATTCAGTTGCAGCAGATCGAACGCGATATAGACCATGCGGCCTGATCGCCCGGCCCTCAAGTCATCGACCAGCCTGGCAAAATTCGACGCCCCGCGCTCGTCCTCAACTACAACTTCGCCGTCGATCAGCGCTGATTTGAGTTTGAGCCGGCCGAGCGCCTTGGCCACCATCTTGAAGCGCGGCGTCCAATCGAGGCCCGTGCGCGTGAACAACTCAACCGCGCCAGCCTCAATGCGGGCCTGCAGGCGGTAACCGTCGTACTTGATTTCGTGCGCCCATCGGTCCCCGGTCGGAGGCTCGCGGGTGGTTTGGGCCAGGCACGGCGGCACGAACCTCCTAAGGCCGGCGCCCGGCGCCTTCGGCGCCTTCATTGCCCGATCAGCTTGTGGATGGCCGCCCTAAGAGAACGGGCGGACGCATGATACTCGGCCCAGGCAGTGCTCTTGGCTAACAGGGCGGCAACCGTGTGGACGGTGTAACGCGCCGGGTCGAGGCCGCTTTTCACCTGCGACCACGTCAACGGCATCGAGACAGGGGCGCCGGGCCGTGCGCGCGGCGACAGGGGCGCCACCGCCGTCGCTATCCGATCGTTGCGCAGATAGTCAAGAAATACGCGCCCCGTGCGCAGTTTCTTGGTCATCTTGATCAGATACCGGCTTGGGTCGTCGTGGGCCATCTGCGCACAGAGGGCCTGGGCAAAAGTCTTGGCTTCGTCCCAACCAAGTCCATCGTCCGCAGTGGATGTCAGCGGGGTTACGACGTGTAGCCCCTTGCCACCAGTGGTCTTGCAGAATCCGATAAGGCCAACGGCCTTCAAGCGGGAGTCGATCTCTTTGGCCGCCTCAACAACCGATGCAAACGGCACATCCGGGGCCGGGTCGAGGTCGAAGATCAGTCGTCCGGGGGCAGTCGGACGAAAGGGTTCGCAGTTCCAGGGATGGAACTCCAAGGCTGCGATCTGGCCCATCGACACCAGGCCTTTGATGGTATCAATCTGCAGATAGGCCGTATGGTCGCCGCTGACTTTCACGGTTTCGACCAGATCGGTCGCCCCGGTCATGGCATGACGCTGAAAGAACGTCTGACCGCTGATGCCGTCGGGGGCCCGCACAATCGAGCATGGCCGGCCGCGGATGTGCTCAAGCATCCAATCGCCGACGGTCGCGAGATACTCGGCCAACTGTTGTTTCGTGACCGCCGCACCGTTGGCCGCGGCGGGCCACAGCTCCTTGTCTGGCTTGGAAATCTTCACCCCAAGCACGGCGCCGCGATCCGCCAGTACAGCAGTGATCTTTTTCGGCGGGCTACTGGGCGTCGGCTGGCGTGACGGCCTCTCTGCGAGCGTTGGCTTGGCCAATTGCTCAACTTTAGAGTGCCACACCGCGTCCGCCTTAGCAGCCTTGCGTCCGACCATCACGAAAGGCTTCGGCCCGTCACCCTTGCCGGTCGCGATCTGTGTCATGGTGCGTCCCGAGGCGACGGAACGGTCCTGGTTCAGCAGGTTTTCGCCGTCATCGGCCTTGGACCACTCGTCGCGGTGTTTGATCAGTAACCAGTTGGTGTTCTTGTTGGCATCACGGTCGTGCTTCATGCGCACCAAAACCCAGCTGCCCTGCAGTTTCTCACCACCGGCGATGAATTTTAGCTCGCCCTCTTCGAGGGCCTGCTCCGGTGGCTTTTCACCTAGCGGCGACCAAAAGCCCCGGTCCCAAAGCATGACCGTTCCACCCCCGTACTCGCCCTTTGGTATGGTGCCCTCGAAGTCGCCGTACTCCAGGGGATGGTCCTCAACCTCAACGGCCAGCCGCTTCTCCATCGGGTCCAGCGACGGTCCGCGCGTGACCGCCCAGGATCTGAAGACGCCGTCCAATTCCAGCCTGAGGTCGTAGTGCAGCCGCGTTGCGTCGTGCTTCTGGACCACGAAACGCGGGTATTGTGCGCTCTTAACCGCTGTGCCGCCACGAGGCTCGGCGGTCTTTTCAAAATCTCGTTTGGCCTGATAGTCGGACAGCAACTTCGCCATGATCCTGGCTCACGGTGACTACGCTGCGACTTGTTGGCACCAACCGACGCGTCAGGCCTTCTTTTTGGCTTTCGTCGATTTAGGCTTGTCGCTCTTGTCGCTACTACCGCCCGCCGACTGGCCGACACTCTTTTTGAGCGCTTCCATCAGATCGACGACATTCGGGCCGCTCGGCCGCGCATCTTCCTGCGGCGCCACAATCTTATGGCCCTTCAGCTTATCCTTCACCAGCGCCTTCAAGGCGGTCTGATAGTGATCTTCGTATTTGCCCGGAGTGAACTCGGCGGTCTTCTTGCTGATCAGCTGGGTGGCGAGATCGATCATCTCCTGATCAGGCTTGGCGGTCGGCACCTCGTCGAAGAAGTCAGCTGGCGCGCGCAGCTCGTCGGCATAGCGCAGCAGCTCCATCACCAGCCCGTTTTCTAGCGGCGCAATCGCCACCAGCCATTCGCGGCCGCTGATCGTCACCTGCGCCAGGCCGACCTTGCCGGACGAGCGCAAGGCGTCGCGGATCACCACATAGCCTTCGCCGGCCAGCGCATCGGCCGGGGTGACGAAATAGGGGCGTTCGAAGTAGCGGTAGTCGATGACCTTGGCATCGACGAATTGAACCAGATCGATAGTCTTCTTGCTCTCAAGTTTGAGCGCATCGATCTCTTCCGGTTCTAGAATGATGTAGGTATCTGTATCGACTTCATAACCCTTGACGATATCGGCATTGTCGATCTTGCCGATACCTTGCACGATTTTTTGATAGTTAACTCGGCGCCCTGATGGCTTATGGATTTGATGGAATGAAATCTCTGATTTGGTTTCAACGGCGTTATAGATTTCAACGCCAATTGAAACCAGGCTCAATCTCAAATAGCCCTTCCAATAGGCGCGCGCCTTCTTGGGCATGTCAGACACCTTTACTGTAACTTTACTGTGACGCTACCGAACGCGGCGCAAGGGACAACGTTTCGCGGAGCGGTTCGTTGCAGACGCCAGATTCAGCGTAGCATGGGGCGTTCCCCGACGAAACGTCCCGCGGCCAATAAATATGCAAACACCATGAGCACGCGATTTACTGTCGTCGCGCCCAATTGCGATGCCGCGCGGTTTCTGGCACTGAACTGGCGATGGCCATGATCCATTCATCGACCGGGCGACCCACCTGGGTCCGCCTTCCTATGACGGCGCCCGGCCTGCGCATAGGCCTGCTCGGCGGTTCGTTCAATCCGGCCCATGACGGGCACCGGCATATCAGCCTGGAAGCCATGGCACGGCTCGATCTTGACCGGATCTGGTGGGTCGTCTCGCCGGGAAACCCACTCAAAAGCCACCAGGACTTGGCGGACCAGGACACCCGACTGCATCTTGCGACCGCCGTCGCGCACCATCCGCGCATCGACGTCACCGGGTTTGAGACGCAACTTGGCACCTCCTACACGGCCGAAACTCTGGCCTTCCTCTCGCAGCGCGCCACCGGCGTAAAATTCGTCTGGCTGATGGGGGCGGACAATTTAGCCAACTTGCATCACTGGCGGCATTGGCGGCGCATTCTCGCAACCCTGCCGGTTGCGGTCATGGACCGCCCGGGTTGGCGTTACCGGGCGCTAGCGTCGCGTGCCGCCGTCTCCCAAGCGAGCCGAAGGCTTCCCGAGGGTGAGTCGCGCCGATTGGCCGATGCAACCGCGCCGGCATGGAGCTTTCTCTCGATCCCGCTGT
>JAYUAJ010000470.1:0-7412 GCA_043741375.1 Hyphomicrobiaceae bacterium
TCGTCGGCGGCGGCTCGGCGGCGTGCGTCGCGGCCTGGCGGCTGGTGCGGGACCGATCGGCTCGCGTGCTGATCTTGGAACGCGGCCCGGAGAAGGCCTCCGGTCTCTCGGCCTTCTATTTGCCCATGCCGGCCGCCTGGATGAAAGGGATCGCCGGCAGCCCAATTGTCGAGATGCACGAACCCGTCCCCCAGAAGCACCTTGGTGGACGGGCGCCAAAAGTCGGGCAGGCCGCCATCCTCGGCGGCGGATCGTCCGTCAACGCCATGGTGTACACGCGCGGGCAGCACGAGGACTATGACAACTGGGACCGCTTTCTTGGCCAGGGCTCGGGTTGGTCGTTTCACGACATGCTGCCGCATTTTCGCGGGCTGGAAAACAACCACCGCTTCCATGACACTTGGCATGGCGTCGACGGTCCCTTGCATGTTTCCGACGGTGGCGCGACCTGTCAGTTGACGGAGGACTATATTCGCGCCGTGCAGGGCCTCGGCGTGCCGTACAATCCCGATTTCAACGGTGCGCGGCAGATGGGCGTCGGCGCCATGCAGTATACGACCCTTCGCAATCGCCGCGCTAATGGCGTCGAGGCGTTCCTTGAACCGGCGCTGGCGACCGGACGGCTCAGCATCGAGACCGGCGCCACCGTGTCGCGGTTGATCATTGAGAAGCAACGCTGCGTCGGCGTCGCCTATCTCAAGGACGGATACGAACGCGTTGCCCGTACCGACGGCGAGGTGCTCCTGGCGGCCGGCAGTTACAATACGCCCAAGGTGCTGATGCTCTCGGGGCTAGGGCCTGCCGCACATCTCGCCGCTCACGGATTAAAGTGCGTACACGACCTGCCCGGCGTCGGGGAGAACCTGCAGGACCATCATGAAGTCCCAGTGGTGGCCGCCACCAACGGCCACTACGGCTACTATGGCGAGGACCGCGGGTTCCGCGCGCTGAAGAATGGCCTACAATATCTGATGTTCCGCACCGGCCCCGTCGCCTCGGTGGGCGTAGAAGCCTGCGCCTACATCGACCCAGATGGCAGCGACCGGCCCACGATAAAAATGTACTGTGTGCCGACGGTCTATCTCGACGCCGACGTGAAGGACGTCAAAGCGCAGGACGGTGTCACCCTCAACGCCTGCCTGCTGCGGCCCAAGTCGCGGGGCACTGTGCGCCTTCGCTCATCCGATCCCTTCGCAATGCCGGTTATCGACAACAACTACCTCGCCGAGCCAGACGATCTGCGTCTTGAAATCGCCGGTTTGCGCTATGCCCGCGAGATCCTGAAGGCCAAACCGCTTGAGCAACGCATCACCCATGAGATGCTGCCTGGCCAAAGCGTCACCGACGACGCGGGCCTCGCCGCCCATTGCCGCCGTACCGTGAAGACCAACTGGCACCCGGTGGGCACGGCGCGCATGGGGCCGGACGGCGACCCAATGGCGGTGCTCGATGCGCGCTGCTGCGTGCGCGGGGTCGAGGGTTTGCGCGTCATCGATGCCTCCGCCATGCCCTTCATTCCCTCAGGCAACACCAATGCGCCGACCCTGGCGCTCGCCGACCGCGCCGTCAGCCTGATCGGCTGAACGACACCTTTTTCCGCAAGCCGGCCCGATGAAAACGCCGATATCTGAGAGTGAACCGACGCCATGACAACCAAACTTTCCCTGGCCAATCTCGGCAGCCTTGGCCCGAAGGTCGCCGTTCCGGGCTACAAGCGTACGGATCTGTCGCCAGGCATCGTGCACATCGGCACCGGCAATTTCCATCGCGCCCATCAGGCGCTCTATCTGGACGCCCTTTTCAACAAGGGCCTCGACCAGGACTGGGCCATCATTGGCACAGGTGTGCAGCCGTCCGATGTGAAAATGTACGACGCGCTGGTGGCGCAGGATTGTCTGACCACTGTTGTCGAGCAGGAGGCGACGAGCTCGTCAGCCCGCGTCACCGGCTCCATGATCGGCATGATCCGCCCCGGCGACAAGGCGGCACTGCTTGATCGCCTGGCCCACCCAGACACGCGCATCGTTTCGATGACGGTCACTGAGGGCGGCTACTTCATCGATCCGGCGACCGGCGTGTTCAATCCGGATGCACCCGACATTGTCCGCGACGCCGCCAATCCGAACGATCCGTCCACCGCGTTCGGCCTCATCGTCGCCGGCCTCGCCCGGCGCCGCACTGCGGGGCTGAACGCCTTCACCGTCATGTGCTGCGATAACATCCCGCACAATGGCGTCGTCACGCGCAACGCCGTCGTCGGCCTCGCCCGGCTGAGCAACCCCGATCTCGCCAAATGGATTGAAGCCACTGCCTCCTTCCCGAACGCCATGGTAGACCGCATCACCCCGGCGACGACCGACCGCGAGCGCAAACTCCTGGCCGAGACCTATGGCGTTGAGGACAACTGGCCGGTGTTCTGCGAGGAGTTTACGCAGTGGGTGATCGAGGACGAATTCTGCAACGGCCGACCCGCGTTCGAAGCGGTGGGCGCAGAGTTCGTGCCGGACGTGACGCCCTACGAGTTCATGAAGATCCGTATCCTGAACGGCGGCCATGCCTCCATCGCCTATGCCGGCAGCCTCCTGGATGTGCACTACGTCCACGACGCTATGAACCACCCGCTGATCGGCGGTTTCTTCGCCAGAATCGAACAGGAAGAGATCATCCCCACGGTTCCGCCGGTGCCGAACACAAACCTGCAGGATTATTACAAGCTGATCCACCGCCGCTTCGCCAACCCCAAGATCGGCGACACTATCCCGCGTCTCGCCTTCGACGGTTCGAACCGGCAGCCCAAGTTCATCGTGCCAGTAATCGCCGATCAGCTTGCGGCGGGACGGGGCATCAAGGGCCTCGCGCTTGAATCAGCCCTCTGGTGCCGGCATTGCGCGGGCACGACGGCTAGCGGCAAACCCATCGCGGCCAACGATCCGCTGTGGGACCGGCTGGTGGCGAAAGCGCAAGAGGCCAAGAGCAATCCGAACGCCTGGCTGGCCATGATCGATATTTACGGCGACGTCGGACAATCACCGCAGATGCAGGCGGCGTTCGGCTCGGCGCTAAGCGCGATTTGGTCAAAAGGGACTGCCGCTGTGCTGGAAGAGTATATTGCGGGGCGGGCGTAACCTTTCCTCTCCCCCTTCTTAGGGGGAGAGGATGTCGCCCCGAAGCGCGTCAGCGCGAGGGAAACAGCGACAGGTGAGGGGCAGCCGCTTGCTCCGCACCGGTCGTGAGAAGGTCCGTGCGGGTTACCGCCCCTCACCGACCGCGTGGCTCTTGCGCTGAAACGCGCTGCGAGACGCGGTCTCCTCTCCCCCTAAGAAGGGGGAGAGGCAAGTCCCGTCTGAATTTGCGATGTGAGCTGAACAAAAAGGAAGCCCATCATGTACCTGGAAAAACTGAAGCTTGATGGCCGCATCGCCGTCGTCACTGGCGCCGGGCAAGGCATTGGCGCGGCCATCGCCCACGCGCTAGGTGAAGCTGGAGCTACCGTCGTCGTCACGGACATGATGGCGGACCGGGCCAAGGCCAGCGCGGATGCGCTCGCAAAACTCAAGATCAAGGCCCATGCGCTCACGCTCGACGTCACCAAGTCCAAGGACGTGGATAGAATCTGCGCTGAGATCATCAAGACCCACGGCCGCGTTGACGTGCTCGTCAACAACGCTGGCGTGGCGCGCAGCCCCAGCAAGGCCGAGGACACGTCGGACGAAGACTGGCGCTTTCACATGGACGTAAACCTGGACGGCGTCTTCTGGTGTTGCCGCGCCTTCGGACGTCAGATGCTGAAACAGGGCAAGGGCTCGATCGTCAACATGGGTTCCATGTCCGGCTTCATCTCGAACATCCCGCAGGAGCAGGCGCACTACAACGCCTCCAAGGCCGCCGTGCACCACATGACGCGCTCGTTGGCGGGCGAATGGGCGGCCCGCGGCGTGCGCGTCAATGCTGTTGCGCCGACCTACATCGAGACGCCACTGACCAAATTCGGCATGGAAAGCGACATGTACAAGACCTGGAATGACATGACTCCGATGGGCCGCGTCGGCCAGCCGGATGAGATCGCCTCGGTGGTGCATTTCCTGGCCAGCGACGCGGCGAGCCTGATGACCGGATCAATCGTGCTGGCCGATGGCGGGTATTGCTGCTGGTAATGCAACCATGATCCCCTCCCCACGCAAACCCCAGCTGATCATCTTTGATTGTGATGGCGTGCTCGTCGATAGCGAGCCGTTGTCGATTCAGGTGCTGCTCGAAACCATGGCGTCGCTGGGGCTGCCGTTGACAGCCACTGAATGCTATCAGATGTTCCTTGGCCGCAGTTTCGCCAGCCTGAAGCGCACATTGCGAGACCGATTCCGTCGTGAACTGACGGATCAGCATATCGAAGCTATGCGCCAGCGGCTGTCCGAACTCTACCGCGAGCATCTCCAACCTATCGACGGTATCGCGCTTGCACTGGAGCAACTGACAGTACCAAGTTGCGTCGCCTCCTCGAGTTTTCCCGAGCGCATCAGCCTATCGCTGGATTTGACCGGCCTCAGCTGGTACTTCGGCGACCATGTCTTCAGCGCCACCATGGTCCAGCACGGCAAACCAGCCCCGGATCTTTTTCTTTATGCCGCCGATCGGATGGGTGTGGCGCCGCAGCACTGCGTCGTCATTGAGGACAGCCCGGCGGGCATTGAGGCAGCGCATGCCGCGTCGATGCGGGCATTCGCTTTCGTCGGCGGTTCGCATGCCGCACCGGCCGGACTGCGCGCATCCATCGCACCCTTGGGGCCGGCCGCCATTTTCGACCGCATGGCAGAACTTCCCGCGCTGATCGAAACTCTTGCGGACCCCTGACTCCATGGCAAAACCGATCTGGTCATTGGCGTTGATGTTGGGACCGCAAGCTGCCGCCCTTTGAGCGTCTCGACATCGGGCGAGGCGCGCTGGGACACCACCGTCGGGTTAGATCATCGCGCCATTGCCGAGGCGGACGAATGCACAGCCACCAAGCACAAGGTTCTGGACTTCATCGGAGGCGTTATGAGCCCCGAGATGGAGACGCCCAAACTGATGTGGCTGAAGCGGAATTATCCGGACCGTTGGGCTCAGGCCGGGTTCTTCGTCGATCTTGCGGACTACCTCACTTGGCGGGCGACCGGCAGCCTGCAACGCTCGCAATGTACGCTCGGCTGCACGTGGACCTATCTGGGACACGGCGGTGATACTTGGCGTAGGGACTATCTAAGCGAGCAGGGTCAGTTGCCCGAACACGCGAGCCCAATCGGTAAGTCTCTGGGCCGGTTAACAGAGCCGGCAGCGCGTGAGTTGGGTTTGACCACGGCGACAATTGTGGGCGTGGGCCTGATCGACGCCCATGCCGGGGCACTCGGCGTGCTCGGCGGCTACGCCGGCGATGTGACGGAAATCGGCCGCCATCTGGCGTTGATAGCGCCGATCCCAAAGCACGCGCCCGTTTCGACAAGGACCATGCGGCCTTCCTGGCCATGCACAAGCATCGCCAGGAACTCGACCGCATCGCCTCCGGAAGCGCATAGAACCTTTCAGCTATTCTTCGAATCGCTTCAAGGCTCTATCTCCTTTTTGATCGCGCTTCTTTTCAGAAAACCGCTTCACATTTTTCCGAACGCGCTCTAAGCCGTCGCCGCGCCGCGCGGATCGGCGCCGTACTGGTTCGGGCCGTCCTGGCCTTCCAGCACACCAAGTGAGATTAGCGACCAGAACGGCACAATGTTCATCAGGATCACCCACCAGCCGGAAAAACCGCGATCGTGGCAGCGCTTGACCTGGGTGGCGAGGCCAACCCAGAGCGCTGCAAGATAGCCAAGGCCGATGGTGATGATCGAGGGCGTGCTGGTGACCATTTTGGCATCGGGGGCATTCATCTGTTCGGGCGTAACCGCCGCAGTGCCGTCGGCGTTAAACGCGGCGAACGGCGCCCCAAACAGCAGGTAGGCAAGGCCGCCCGCGATCGCCAGGGCCAGAATCGAGCACAGCACGCCCAGCCAAAAACCGCCGCGTCCGGTACGTCCGTAAAAGGAAAAGAGCAGGTTCATGATGGTGTCCCTCTGTTGCGGCGGCTTGGGGGCTGCCGGGCGATTCGCAGCTCGCCGCAATTCTAAGCGATCAAATGCCGATACCTCAAGCAAACTCCATGATGACGCCATCCACCGGCAGCACGTCACCGGGTTTGGCGCGCACCGCCTTGACAGCGCCATCGCGCTCGGCCTTCAGGATGTTTTCCATCTTCATGGCCTCGACCACGGCCAAGGTGTCGCCGGCCTTGACCTCCTGACCAATCGAGACGTGAACGGATTTAAGCAACCCTGGCATGGGACACAGAAGAAAGCGCGATAGGTCGGCCTTGGCCTTTTCCGGCATCAGGCGAGCGAGCTCGGCCTCGCGCTCGGTATAGACGCGGGCAGCGACGCTCAGCCCACGGAAAGCGAGGTGAACGCCATTTGCAATCGGGCGAACCTGTACCTCCACCGCTTCGCCTCCCACCAATCCGGTCCAGACCGGCTCGCCCGGCCACCACGGGCTTTCGACGGCCAGACGGCGGCGCACGGCCCCGGACTCATCGAGAAAACTCACCGTGATTGGCTGCGTGATGTCGCCTTCGACATGCACGCGCTGCTCGCTGCGGCCCAACATCACCACGCGGTTCTGGGCAAACCGCACCCGGCCGCCACTCATCTGCTGGGTGATCTGGCGCCTGCGCGCATTGGCGAGATGGTCGATGGCGGTCGCGACGGCGGCCAACGTCTCGCGATCCTTGCCGGTGGGTTGCTTGGGTTTGAATCCGTCGGGATATTCGTCGCTGATGAATGAGGTGGATAGTCTCCCTTCGCGCCAGCGCGGATGTTGCATGAGCGCCGTCAGGAACGGGATGTTGTGCGCAATGCCTTCAATGGTGAAACCGTCCAGCGCGCGTGCCATGGCGTCGATGGCACCGAGGCGCGTCGCCGCGTGAGTGCAGAGCTTTGCGATCATCGGGTCGTAGTAGGTCGAAACCTCCGCGCCCTCGCTGACGCCGGTATCGTTGCGGACGGTGACGCCATCGACGACGCCTTCGCGCGGCGGCAGATAGCGCACCAGGCGGCCAATCGAGGGCAGGAAGTTTCGATAGGGGTCCTCGGCGTAGACGCGGGATTCCACGGCCCAGCCCTTGATTCTTACATCGCTCTGCCGGATCGCAAGCTTTTCACCGGCAGCCGATCGGATCATCTGCTCCACCAGGTCGATCCCCGTCACCAACTCCGTGACCGGATGCTCGACCTGCAGCCGCGTGTTCATCTCAAGAAAGAAGAAACTCTTGTCCTGCGCCGCGACGAATTCAACCGTACCCGCTGAATCGTAGCCGACCGCTTTGGCGAGCGATACGGCCTGCTCGCCCATGG
>JAYUAJ010000471.1:0-7405 GCA_043741375.1 Hyphomicrobiaceae bacterium
GGGGTGACCTGTCACATGTGAGCTGCCGCTTGAGTTCCATGGAGACACCGATGCCGTCGAAACAACCAAGGACATGGATACTCGTGGCCGATAGCGCACGCGCTCGCGCCCTACGATGGTCCGGCCGTGACGAACCGCTAGAGGCCATTGAGGGTTTCGATCTCTCCTACCAGCATCAGCGCAGCCGAGACATCATGAGCGAGCGGCCCGGCCGTGTGCATGAATCCAGTGGCGTCACGCGCCATGCCATCGAGCCAAGGGCCGATCCGGCGCGGCAAGCAGAGTTGCGCTTTGCACACACAGTCGTCCGGATTTTGGAGGAGCGCTTTGCAGGGCATGAGTTCGAGCGCTTTGTGCTGGTGGCTGGCCCCTCTACGTTGGGCGATCTCAGAGGCGCTCTATCAGCCAAACTTCAGTCTGCGATTCTGGCCGAACTTGATAAAAGCCTGATGCATTTGCCCAACGCCGAACTGAAGCAACATTTGGCCAATGCGGCGATCTTGTAGCCGACGGACACGAAGGAGCACAGACGATGGCATTCGAGAACATTAAGGCCCAGATAGCGCTGCTGCTCGCCGAAACTCATCACCGGCCAGATGGACTGCATGGCGCCTATCAGAAAGTGATGCAGGAGATCAACGAGATGCGGGCTTTCGGCATGCCGCTGCCCGAGGATCTGGTTGAGCTGGAACGCGCCCTAGAAGAGAAGTTTTCCGAAGAATTGAGAAAGAACTGAAAGGAACATAACATGACAACCGATACAGCCGAACAAGCCAATCCGGTTTCAAGCCGCCCACGACTGCTCAGGGCGCTCTACCTGATATTCTTCATGATTGCCTTCGGCTTCGGAGAAAGCGTTCTGGGCCTCATTGCGGTTGTCCAATTCATTTGGCTGCTGGCGACCGGAGAACCCAACGCAAACCTGCGTCGCTTCGGATCGTCGCTTGCCCGGTGGTTCGCCGACGTTGTGCGTTTCCTCACGTGCGCCAGTGAAGACAAGCCCTTCCCCTGGAAGGACTGGCCCGCAGCCGAGTGAGTACTGACGTCGGGCGCAACTATCGAACCAACCGGCGTACGATCATGACTGTAGTCAAATACGCCAGCACCGTCAGAACGAGGAACGCCGCAAACGACATGGGCGGCGAAACAAAGCCGAACATCGGCCCGAGGGGCGTCAACGGGATCGCCAGACCGACCGCGACGGCGCCGAGCGTGAGCGTCGTCAAAATCGGATGCGGCCTGCTGCGCCACGGCGCCCCTCGCGTTCGAATGACAAAAATCACCAGTGCTTGGGACGCCAGGGATTCCATGAACCAACCGGTTTGAAAGAGGCTGGCGTTGGCGCCGAACAGAAACCACAGCGCCGCAAAGGTCAGAAAATCGAACAGCGAACTGATGGGACCCAGAACGAGCATATAGCGCTCGATAGCCTTGAGATCCCAATGCACCGGCTTTTGCAGTGCCTCCGCATCCACCTGGTCGAATGGCACGCCGATCGCCTCCCGCAACTGGCGCGGCGCCAATTGTCCTCGGCAGCCTGTTCGACCAGATCAAGAGCACCATGCTGGTGACGCTTTGGGCCTTCATCGGCATCGAAGGGGCAAGCGTGGTCTCGGCGCGCGCGGCCAACAGGTCTGACGTGGGCGTTGCAACAGTGACGGGCCTGCTCGTCTGCCTCGCCCTTTACGTTGGCGTGTCGCTGCTGTCTTTCGGCGTGCTCAGCCAGGCGGACCTTGCCGCTCTCAAAAATCCTTCCATGGCCGGTGATCTTGAACGCGTCGCCGGCCCTTGGGGTGCTGGCCTCATCAATGCGGCCGTGGTCGTCTCGGTGCTCGGCGCCTTCCTGTCTTGGACCGTGTTGGCTGCAGAAGTGCCGTTCGTCGCCGCAAAAGACGGCATCATGCCAAAAGTCCTCGCCTACGAATCCGACAAGCACACGCCCTGCCCGTCGCTGTGGCTGACCAATGGTCTGGTGCAGATCTTCCTGATCGTGACGTACTTCTACTCGGCGACCTACAACGCGCTGTTCACCATCGCCTCGGCGGCCATCATGGCGCCCTATGTTCTCTCCGGCGCATATGCCTTGAAGATCGTGCTGACGTCGGACGGTTACGCGCCCGGCGAAGGGCGTACACGCGACATCGTGGTCGGATTGATCGCGACGATCTACGGCCTCTGGCTCGTCTACGCCGCTGGTCCGAAGTACCTGTTCCTCTGCGCCATGCTCTATGCCGCCGGCATCCTGGTGTTCCTGTGGGCGCGCGGCGAACAGGGCGAGCCGGCGTTCAAGGGCGTCGAGGGCATTCTCGCCCTGGCGCTCGCAGCCGCGGGTATTGGCGCCGCTTACCTACTGTGGACCGGCGGACTCCAAATCTAATCAGACGGCCACCGATTGAATTGGAGCAAGCACTATGAAGAGCACGAGACCAACGCGCGTCGTGATTATGGGCGCCGCCGGACGCGACTTTCACAACTTCAACGTCGCGTTCCGTGGCAACCCGGACTACCAGGTCATCGCGTTCACGGCGGCGCAAATTCCCGGCATTTTCGGCCGGCGCTATCCTGCGTCTCTTGCCGGCGCAAACTATCCCAACGGCATTCCCATTCTCGACGAAGCTGATCTTGCAAAGATCTGCCACGACGAGAAGATCGATGAGGTTGTGTTTGCTTACAGCGATGTCACGCATGCCGCCGTCATGCACAAAGCCTCGATCGCGCTGGCGGCAGGGGCCGACTTCTCGCTGCTCGGTCCGCAGCGCACGATGTTGCCGGCCAAGGTTCCGGTGATTGCGGTGTGTGCGGTGCGCACCGGCGTCGGAAAATCGCAGACGACGCGCTGGCTGGCGCAGCTGCTCAAAGCCAATGGCCTCCGAACCGCCGCCATCCGGCATCCCATGCCCTACGGCGATCTCGAACGCCAGGCCGTGCAACGCTTTTCCACCATGCGCGATCTTGATGAAGCCGAATGCACTATGGAGGAGCGCGAGGAATACGAGCCGCACATCGCGGCCGGAACTATCGTCTATGCCAGCGTCGACTACGCCAAGATCGTCGCGCGCGCCGAAATGGAAACCGACGTCATTCTTTGGGACGGCGGCAACAATGACTTCTCCTTCATCAAGCCGGACCTGCACATCGTGATGGTCGATCCGCTGCGGCCGGGGCACGAAGTCACCCATCATCCCGGCGAGGCGGTGCTTCGCATGGCCGACATCGTGGTCATCGCAAAAACCAATTCGGCGGCGGAGGCCGATATTGGTGGCCGAAAGCGCGCGGGCCATCGCGCCCAACGCCGTTATTGTTAGGGCGGCATCCGAAGTGCGGCTCGATGATCCGGGAAAGGTTAAAGGCAAACGCGTCATCGTCGTCGATGACGGTCCAACCATCACGCACGGCGGCATGGCCTATGGCGCCGGTTATGTCGCTGCGGTTCAGGCCGGCGCGGACAACATTGTCGATCCGCGCCCGTTCGCCAAGGGCGACCTCATCGACGTCTACGCCAGGTTCCGCATATCGGCAAAGTGCTGCCGGCCATGGGCTACTCGACCAAGGAGATGACGGATCTCGCCGCAACCGCAATCATCGCCGCACGGGCTTGCCGCCCGGTTGGCTAACCTCATGCCGAAGGAATTGGACGAGCGCACGCTTCGCCTTGGGTTGATCGCCGTCGCCCTTGGCGGTCTCTGCGTCGGCCTCGTTGTGCTGGCGGCGGGCTATTCGCGCGAAGCGCACTGGATCTGGGCCGCCGGGATCGTTCGCCTGGTCACCGCGGCCCAGACGGCCAAAGCTCCCTTCATCCGGCTCGCCGATAAGTTCGCGTTGCTGCTGTTGCCCATAGCCGCGGGCGGCGCGGCGCTGGCTTGGCTCGCCTCGGGCGATCCGATCCGCGGTCTGGCCGTCCTGGTCGCCGCCACGCCCTGCCCGCTGATTCTTGCCGCGCCCGTCGCCTTCATCGGCGGCGTCTCGCAGGCGGCCCGGCGTGGCATCCTGATCAAGGGGGGCGGCGCGCTGGAGGCATTAGCCCGTGTCCATACGGTGATGTTCGACAAGACCGGAACGCTGACGGTCGGCGGCGCACGTTTGGTCGCCATCGAGCTAGCGCCGGGCCAGAATGCCGACGATGTGTTGCGCGCGGCGGCGTCGCTCGAACAGGCCTCGCATCATGTCGTGGCGTCGGCGATTGTCGCCACTGCCCGGGAGCGCAATTTGGCGCTCGAGTTGCCGAGCGATGTACGAGAGGCGATGGGATCGGGCCTCGAGGGCAGCATTGGCGGCAAGCAAGTGCGTGTGGGATCGCACCAGTTCGTGTTCGGCAACGCCCATCCTGCCGATTGGGCCAAGCGCGCGCTGCGGCGGGCGTCGTGGCGTTCTGCTCTCAGCGTTTTCGTCTCAGTCGACGGCCGGGGAGCCGGCGCCCTGCTGATGGTGGATGAATTGCGCAGCGAAAGTCCGCGTGCGGTGCAAGCGCTCCGCGCGGCCGGCGTGAAGCGGCTCGTGATGGTGACCGGCGACCGCGCTGCCGCCGCAGAGACCACGGCCGCCGCACTCGATCTCGATGCAGTGCTCGCTGATCGTGCGCCGGCGGACAAGGTCGACGCGGTTGCCGTGGAGCAACGGCTCAATCCGACCGCCATGGTGGGCGACGGCATCAATGACGCGCCGGCTCTGGCGGCGGCGGACGTCGGCATCGCCATGGGAGCGCGGGGAGCGAGCGCCTCGTCGGAGGCGGCCGATGTCGTGATCCTTGTCGATCACCTCGATCGGGTTTCGGACACGATGGTCATTGCACGCCGCACGCGCGGCATTGCGTTACAGAGCATCGCCGCCGGTATGGGGCTGTCTGGCCTCGCCATGCTGGCGGCGGGGTTGGGCTATCTGACGCCCGTGGCCGGGGCGCTGAGCCAGAGGCGATCGATCTTGCGGTCATTCTGAACGCTCTGCGCGCGCTTGTTCCGGCCAGCAGGTCGTCTGCCGCCCGGCTCCCATCAAGCGAAGCCGGCTCCCTTGGCCGCGATCACGAAGTGCTGGCGCCAAGTCTCGACCGATTGCACGCGATCGCCGATGAACTTGATGAGGCCGAACCGCCGCAAGCGAACGCCCTGATACGGGAAGCGAACGGCCTGGTCGCCCGCACGGTCGTCGAGCACGAACATGACGACGAGCGGGTGGTTTACCCGCGTCTGGCGAAGATTCTGGCTGATGGTCATGGGCTCGCCGCCATGAGCCGTGCCCACCGCGAAATCCTTCATCTGGCTCGCCTGCTGCAGCGGATCGCCGACGGGCTCGACACAACCGCCACGGACAAATATCTCGTGAACGATGCGCAGCGCGTCATCGAAGCGCTGGACTCACTGGTTCGCATGCACAGCGCCCAGGAAGAAGACATCTACGACTACGCGGCCGCGCGCGGCTGAGGCCGCTGATTGATCCCTATCAACGCGCAAGATCTCCAGGAACTCCATGATTGCGGGAAGGTCCGAGGCCGAAGATCGGCTGATCGGCAAATCCTGGAGACTATGATCATGTCACACATAAGAAACTCGGTGCTGCTCGGTGGGCTCCTTTTCGCCGTCGCGGCGACACCCGCATTCGCAGGGACCGATGTCCAAATGCCAATGGGCCGGGGAATGATGGACGACGACTGCCCCATGATGGACGAGGGTATGATGGGCCGCGGCATGATGGGCCAGGGCAAAATGATGCAAGAACACATGAAGCCCATGATGGAGGGTCGACTGGCGTACCTCAAGGCCGAACTCGGAATCACCGACGCCCAGAGCACGGCATGGGACGCCTACGTGACAGTGGTCAAGTCGCAAATGACCGCCATGCAAGGTTTGCGAGAGGGCATGATGGCGACGATGCAATCGGGGACTCCGATGCAGCGGATGGAGGCTCGTATGACCGGAATGCAGTCGATGCTCGATGGGATGAAGGCCATCAAGCCGGCCACCGATGCTCTCTACAAGGTGTTGACCGACGCCCAGAAAACGAAGGCCGATCGACTCCTCGGGGCCGGATGCTGAGTGGAGAATGAGATGACAAGATTTGCAGCAACAGTAGGGTTTGCAGCGGCTGCCGGCGCGCTGCTTATCCCGCACATCGCGCGCGCCGACATCGTTCCAGCGCAGTGGATGATGCATGACGGTTGGACGGGTTGGGGATGGCCGTTCGGCGGCGTCTTCGGGCTCGTCGTTCTCGGTCTGGCGGTCTACGGCGTCATGCAGCTTTTCCGCGCGCGCGAGTCAGGCGTTCCGGCGGATCCGGCGACCGGCGCCCCGGCGCTCAAGACGCTCGACGACCGTTACGCCAAGAGCGAAATCGACCGCGACGAATATCTACGCCGCAAACGCGACATCCTGGGAAAGGGCGAGGCATGAGATACTACATGGCAAAGACCACCAAAGGCGCATTCGACGCCGTTCTTGGGAAGGTCATGGAAGGTCTGAAGGCGGAAGGGTTCGGCGTGCTCACGGATATCGATGTCCAAGAAACGCTGAAAAAGAAGATCGGCGTGGACTTCCGACGCTACCGCATCCTTGGCGCGTGCAATCCGCCGCTCGCCTACCAAGCGCTGCAGGCCGAAGACAAGATCGGCACAATGCTACCCTGCAATGTCATTGTGCAGGATATCGGTAATGGCGAAATCGAAGTCGCCACAATAGATCCTGCGGCGGCCATGGCGAAGGTTGGCAACGCAAGCCTCGCAGAAGTGGCCGGCACCGTGCGCCAGAAACTCGAAGCGGTTCTCGACCGCCTATAGTTTGTCGCTGTTGACCAAGATCAACGCGCCCTATGCCTCGAGAAACTTAAGGTTTTCCGTAAGGAAGCGAGCTTGGTTGTTCTGCGTTGCCGCTTCTTTGGCTTGAAGTCACCAGCAAGGAGTACGAACCATGAAAACGGACGCTCAGATCAAGGCGGATGTTGTCGCCGAACTGAAATGGGATGCCGAGATTGATGAGACCAAGATCGGCGTCGCAATCACCAATGGCGCTGTGACGCTCTCTGGCCACATCCCCACCTTCCGGCAGAAGATGGAGGCCGCGACTGCCGCCAAGCGCGTCGCTGGCGTTCTGGCCATCGTCAACAATATCGACGTGATGCTCGATCGCGAGTTCAGCACGACCGATGAAGGGCTGGCCGAGCGCATTGCCAATGTTCTGAAGTGGAACGTGTCGATCCCGGGCAAAGAGATCAAGGCCATCGTCAAGAACGGCATTGTCAGCCTGTCGGGCCAGGTCGATTGGCAATATCAACGCTCGAACATTCTTCGCAACATCGAACATGTCGGCGGCGTCGTGAATGTCGTCGATCACATTACTCTGAAGCCAGCAGCGTCGGCGACAGACGTACAGAAGAAGATCAAGGACGCCCTGATACGGCATGCCGATGTGGAGGCTTCCAA
>JAYUAJ010000472.1:0-16559 GCA_043741375.1 Hyphomicrobiaceae bacterium
TGTCGTCATCAGCATAACAGGCGACTGCGGCAGCGTTGAATGCGCCGACAAACAAGGCGCGCAGTTTGGAATCCGCTTTGAGGTTGCCGCCCTCTACAACTAGGACGCCGGCGAGCGGTGTGCCGTCGAGAAGATCGCCGATCAGCTCCGGCTTCATGCGCGCCTCGGCGCGCAAACGGACCACCTTGCGGCCACCGAACATCGGCACCGTGCGCAACTCGATGGCTAGCCGATCGGGGTCGCCGGCAATATCGGTGTCGTCGAGCCTGATGAGTTCGCCGGGCGCTTTGGCGTCGTTGGCATAGGCCTGGGCGAGGGCTAATCCGCGCTCCGATATCTTGCCGGGATCATCGCCATAGAGCAGGACCGCGACAACCTCGCGCGGCGGTGCTTTCAAGAAGCGATCGGATTGGGCAGCCTTGATGTCCATGGCGGGCCTTGGCTCCCGCGGCCGGCGACGCTCAGCCCGTTGTTGACAGGAACGCGGCCACTTGCGTGCGGATGCTGTCGGCGATCATCTTAGCGGCGCGGTCTTCGGCGTCGCGGCGGGCACGCAAATTAGCAAAGGTCGAGACAGCGTTCTCATAGGCAGCGCGCGAATTGGCCTTGGAGTCCAGGATGACCTTCTGGTCGGCCGAGTTCACCAACTTGAAGCTGGCGTCCAGGCTGAAAATCTGGCCCTTGGCGTCGCCTTGAAGGTTGACGAGCTGCGACTGGGCGGACTCGCGCATGGCGATCTCAAGCCGGTACTTGGGTTGCGCTGCGTCTCGCCCGCCTGTCGTCTTAAAGATCAGCTCGTTGCGGACCACTTGGCCAACCCGGCCCGGGATGGTGCCGATGTCGACGGCGCGCAGCTTTTCGGCCACGCCGCTGTCGCCAGCAAAACCCGATCCATAGAGCGGCTGGTATCCACAACCCGACAGCACAGGTGCGAGCAGGCCAACGGCCAGAACCGCCACCAGCATCGGCGTGAGCTTCGTCTTACCCAACGACATTGACGATCCTCTGCGGCACCACGATGATCTTCTTGATCTCGCGCCCCCCGAGAGCGCGCTGCACCGCATCTAGCTTCACGGCCGCTGCTTGCACGTCTTCTTTGGACATGTCTCGCGGCACGATAAGTTCGTCACGGCGCTTGCCATTCACTTGTACGGCAATCGTGACCGTATCGTCAACGAGCATGGCCTCGTCCAGGGCCGGCCAAGGCTGAACTGCCAAAAGAGTGTTGTATCCAAGCCTCGCCCAGCACTCCTCTCCCAAGTGCGGCATGAGCGGGCCGAAGCACTGGACGAGGATTTCGGCAGCCTCTCGCAGCACCCAAGGCATGTGAGGCTGGCCTTTGCTCTGCAACCCAGAGGCGAGCGCGTTGGTGAGCTCGAAAATTTTGGCAACGGCGACATTGAGCCGAAAACCCTCGATCTCTTTGCCCACGGCGGCGAGCGTCTTATGGGCCGCCCGGTGCAGATCGAGCGCCGCACCCGTCAACGCGTTTGGCCGCGCGCCGCCCTTGGCCGCGCCAACGTTCGCCACGTCGTCGATCAGCCGCCACAGGCGCTGCACCATGCGGCCGGCGCCTTCGACGCCCGCCTCGGTCCAGATCACATCACGTTCCGGCGGAGAATCCGAGAGCATGAACCAGCGGGCTGTATCGGCCCCGTAACGGCCGATGATGTCGTCTGGATCCACCACATTCTTCTTTGACTTCGACATCTTTTCGATGCTGCCGACCGTCACGTCTTTGCCGGACTTGATCTCAATCGCCTTGCGCGCGCCGCCCTCGCCGGAGATGCTCACTTCGCCCGGCGTGAGCCATTGGCCGCCTGCGCCCTGGTAGGTCTCGTGCACCACCATCCCCTGCGTGAAGAGGCCAGCGAACGGCTCCTTCAGGCCGACGTGCCCCGTCTCCTTCATCGCCCGCATGAAAAAGCGCGAATAGAGCAGGTGCAAAATGGCGTGCTCAATACCGCCGATATACTGATCCACGGGAAGCCAGTGGTCGGCCGCCTTGCGATCGACCGGCTCGTTGACATCCTTTGGTGAGCAAAAGCGAGCGAAGTACCAGGATGAGCACACGAAGGTGTCCATGGTATCGGTTTCGCGCGTTGCCTTGCCCTTGCAGGTCGGGCAATCGACATGTTTCCAGGTCGGATGCCGGTCGAGAGGATTGCCCGAACCATCGAACACGACATCTTCCGGCAAGCGCACCGGCAGATCCGTGTCCGGCACGGGAACAATGCCGCACGTGGCACAATGAATGACCGGTATCGGGCAGCCCCAATAGCGCTGGCGCGAGATGCCCCAGTCGCGCAGCCGGAAATTGACCTTGCGCTTACCCGCCCCGCGCTCCTCCATAAGGTCGGCGACGCGGGCCTTGGCGGCTTCGACGTCCAGACCGTCGAGGAACTGCGAGTTCGCGATCTTGCCAGGTCCGAGATAGGGCTCGGCACTGATTTTGAACGTCTTGGGGTTCTTTCCCCCGGGGACGACAACCGCCATGATCGGAAGATCGTATTTGGTCGCGAATTCGAAATCGCGCTGGTCATGGCCGGGGCATCCGAAAATAGCGCCAGTGCCGTAGCCCATGAGGACAAAATTGGCGACATAGACCGGCATCTGGCGATCCGTATCGAACGGGTGCGTTGCCATCACGCCAGTCTCGAAGCCTTTCTTTTCCGCAGTTTCGATGTCGGCGACGCTGGTGCCAATCATCTTGCACTCGTCCAGAAACGCCTGAAGTCTGGCGTTCTTGTTGGCAAGGTGAAGCGCCAGCGGATGCTCCGGTGAAATCGCCATGAAACTGGCGCCGAAAATGGTGTCGGGCCGCGTCGTGAAGATTTCAAGCGTCTGCAGCGCTTTGGGCAGCTTGCCGCCTTCCAGCGCGAACGTCATCAGCAGGCCTTCGGAGCGTCCAATCCAGTTGCGCTGCATGACGCGCACACGCTCCGGCCAGCGGTCGAGCGTTTCAAGCGCATTGACCAACTCATCAGCGTAGGCGGTGATGCGAAAGTTCCACTGGTTCTGCTCGCGCAGTTCCACCACCGCGCCTGAGCGCCAGCCTTTGCCGTCGATCACCTGCTCGTTGGCCAGCACTGTCTGCTCAACCGGATCCCAATTTACCTTGCCGACCGATCGATAGGCGAGGTCCTTGGCATAGAGATCCAGGAACAGCTTCTGCTCATGTTTGTAATATTCGGGATCGCAGGTTGCGATCTCACGGTCCCAGTCGAGCGAGAGCCCCATCGACTTGAGCTGCTTGCGCATGGTCGCGATGTTTTCGTAGGTCCAGCCCTTCGGGTGAACCTTACGCTCAATCGCAGCATTTTCTGCCGGAAGGCCAAACGCGTCCCAGCCCATGGGATGCAGCACGTTGAAGCCACGGGCCCGCCGATAACGCGCCAGGACATCGCCAATCGCGTAGTTGCGTACGTGCCCCATGTGAATGCGCCCGGATGGGTACGGAAACATCTCCAACACATAATACTTAGGGCGCGGATCATCATTCGAGGTTTTGAAGACCTGTTTGTCGTCCCAGGTTTTGCGCCAAACGGGCTCGCGATCGGGCGCATTGTAGCGTTCGGTGGCCATGCAACTTCCTGCCAGTGTCTCAAGACGTCAATTTTTCTGAAGCGTATCAGCCCCGAATGAGCGTGGCCGTCAAGACACGCTTCGCTCTACAACGCCTCATAAGTGCCATTGTTGCAGGGCAAATATCTGTTGACAGAGGTGTTATCACATGGTTGCGATTTGTCCTGAGGGCTAACATACAACTCAGGCGAATCATTGGGTTGCAACGTCTGTTACGGATCGTTGGGGGTCCGAGACGAATGGAGGCGCAAGTGTTTAAGCATATGACGCAGGGGCTTCGCTTAGGCGGCGTCGTGCTGTTGGCAAGCATGGCAGTTTCGTTGGCTGGGTGCGCATCGCTCGGCCAGGCCGATCAGACGGCCGCGATTGCCGCGCCAGCGGCAACGACGACCGAGGGCTCGTTAGCTGGCGACACGATGGCCGCAGGTAACGCGCAAATCGCTGGCGTCGGCAAGGCCATCACGCTTGCGGACGCTACGTGCGATCAGATCAAGTCCGAACTGGCGACTTTCGATGCGGACAAGATCCCGGCTAAGCTGGCCGACTTTGGCAAGGCCAAGTATCATCCGACCGCTGAGGAATCGATCCGGTTCGCTCGCTACGTGGATGTCGAAAAGGCCGGCAAAGACAAGAATTGCGCCCCGTCCGCAATGAAGAAGAAGCAGGTTACGGCGTCCAAGACGCCGGCTGCCGTCGACCCGATGGCCGCCAAGAAAGCAATGGCGGCAAAGGCGGTCGCAAAGGTTGCTCCTCAGGCTCAGGCAAAGGTAGCAGCGCCCGTGGTCGCCAAGGCCGGCGCCAAGAAGATCGTCGCTCCGGCGGTTGACGCCGCGACGGTCCCCGTTGAAGACGGTGTGACCGTTACGGTTCCGGATTCTTCGGGTTAGTTTGGACTGTCGGCGCAAGCCGTGTCGACGGGTATAGCGAGATATGACAGACCTTACGGCCCGCTATCGGGAGATCCAGGCACGCATTGCGGCCGCGGCTCTCGAGGCGGGCCGTGACGTTTCCGGGATCACGCTGATCGCGGTGAGCAAGACGTTTGCCGCCAACGCTGTTCGCCCTGCGCTAGAGCTGGGGCATGTGGCTTTCGGCGAGAATCGTGTGCAGGAAGCCAAAGCCAAATGGCCGCTTCTGTTGGCGGACTATCCGAAGGCTGCGTTGCACCTGATAGGCCCGCTGCAATCCAACAAGGCCCACGAGGCGATCGGTCTCTTTTCCGCAATCCACTCGCTGGATCGGGAGAGCCTTGCGGTCGCCTTTGCCAAACAGTTGGAGGCCAGTGAACGCAAGGTCGAGCTGTTCGTCCAGGTGAACACAGGGCTGGAGCCGCAGAAGTCGGGCGTGGCGCCAGCCGAAACACGGGCCTTTGTCGACCGGTGCCGCGACGCGTTGAAACTTCCGGTCACCGGCCTGATGTGCATTCCTCCCGAGCACGAAGAACCCTCGGTGCACTTCGCCATGCTGGCCAAACTGGCGCGCGCTGCCGGCCTCAGCAAACTCAGCATGGGCATGAGCGGCGACTTCGAGACTGCGATCTCCTTCGGCGCCACCCATATCCGCGTCGGTTCCGCGATATTCGGGACGCGGCCCGCGCACTGACACAGCGCGTCGGACCTGTTGATGATTTGGCCTATCACCCCGATCCATTCATCCGCACTGCTAGACTCCCTCAACTGATTCGCCGGTAGCGGCCGGCCAACCGATGAGGGGACTTGCCATGGCGGCGACGGCAAAGAAGGCGACAACGGCAGCCAAAACCGCAGCGCCGTCCAAATCCCACCACCGTACCTTCGTGGTTGATTTGTGGGTCACCGATCTCAACACCACCGAAGTTGGCCTCTACCGGCACTCACGCTACAAAGCAAAGTCGCGCCAATTCACTTCCGACATGGACATCTTCGCGGAGGTGATTGAGAACGGCGAACGCGTCGGGCTGCTCGGCTATCGCAGCGAACTCTGGGACACCAAGACCGGCATGGACCGGCGTCTTGTAATGAAGCTCTTCACCCCCTCCATGAACTGGCGCGCCACGCTCGACATGATGCTCGGCCGCAGCCTTCAACTGACGCACGGCGCGCGCGGCATCCCGGTCCCCGCCTTCAGCGTCAACCTCACCGATCACGACCAGATCATCCAGCTTGAGCGCTCGGCCAGCAAATGGCCCGGCGTTCCCGAGAGCTACTCCTTCATGGTCATGAAGGACCTGAAGGACGGCCGTCCGCAATTCTACCGCCTCCGCCGCAACTGGGTGAACATCGGAGACGACTACATCCTCTACGACGAGCACAACAAGCAGATCGCCAAGCTGAACGGACGCGTGCTGAATCTTGGCGGCAAATGGGTGGTCGAGATCGAGGACGGCGAAAGCGGTAACCATCTCGATATGGTCATCCAGTTGTTCTGCGGCATGCTGAAGTTCCACGATGGCTGCCTCAGCCACCTCACGGATCTGCACGGCAGCATCACCAAGGGAAAGCTGCAGCCCAAGCTGGAGACGCAGGAGACGGACCTCTACATGAACCCGCGCCGAGTTCGTTGAAACCGGATTCTCATCGAGCTGGCTCGGGCGGTCGAGGGTAGGGGCGACCGGCGGTCGCCGCTCCGATTGCGAGCCCCGTCTCAATGATGGGTATCGATCGCCATCAACGGCATCGGCCCTTCTAACAGTTGCATCAGGTCGGGCAGCGCTAGCGCAATGCAACCCTCCGTGGGGCTGAAATCGGCGCGCGCGACATGCAGGAAAATGCAGCTGCCGCGGCCCAGCGAGCGCGGGGCTATGTTGTAGTCGAGCACACCAACCACATCGTAAAGGTGGTCTTCGCGCCATATCGCTTCGGTGCTGGCGCGATAGGGTCTGGTGACGGGCCGATTGTAGTTGCGGTCATCCGCGGCATCGCACCAGCCGTCGGATGGGTGGATCGCACGGGTCGGATGAGGTGTGTGCGGACGGCGAACCTGGTCCGGGCGATAGAGCAGCTCGCGCACAGCAAACACCCCGATCGGCGTGCCGCCATCGCCCTCGCGTTTCAACGCCCGCAATCCGCTTCGTCCAATGGCGCATGGCAGGCTGAGGTGGCCGAACTGCAGCCAACCCCGCCTATCGCTCAGGCTCGTCGTCAGAAGCCGCGCAACGCCCCAATTCCCGCCGCTCATCGTTAACTATCGCCTCCAAGACTAACTCACGACTTGCTATTGGCTGCGAAAGCCGCAATTGCTCTGAACCGCATCGTAAGGCCTTCGCAACCATGCCTGCGATCCCCTATACTCTTGCGCGAGCCCATATGTCACAGTCCCGCCCCTTGGGCCGGGGCGGACTCACTTCTGGAGTGGTCAATGAGCGCGACACGGAAAATTCTTATCGTCGACGACGACGATGGACTGCGCGACTCTCTGATTGATCAGCTGGCCCTGCACGACGACTTTCAGGCCATCACGGCAGCGACCGCGGCGCTGGGTCTGGAGGCCTTGAAAAAGGAGCACGTCGACCTGCTCCTACTCGACGTCGGCTTGCCGGACATGGACGGGCGCGAGCTGTGCAAACTGGCGCGCCGCAATGGCTTCAAGGGTCCGATTGTGATGCTGACAGGCCAGGCAACCGACAGCGACACCATCTTGGGTCTGGATGCCGGCGCCAACGACTACATCGCAAAGCCGTTCAAGTTCGGTGTTCTGTTGGCCCGCCTGCGCGCCCAGCTGCGCCAGCATGAGCAAAGCGAGGATGCGGTTTTCACCATCGGCCGCTTCACGTTCAAGCCGGCGGGCAAACTGTTGGTGGATGACAAGGGCGGCAAGATCCGTCTGACCGAGAAAGAGACCTCGATCCTCAAATTCCTGTTCCGCGCCGGCGAAAAGGTCGTAACGCGCGAAGTGCTGCTGCACGATGTGTGGGGATACAACGCAACCGTCACCACCCATACGCTGGAAACGCACATCTACCGGCTGCGCCAGAAGATTGAGAAAGATCCCGCCAACGCCGAACTGCTGATTACCGAGACCGGTGGCTACAAACTGGTGCCGTGACAGCCCGTTCGGTCGCGCTTCTGTTCGGAAAACCGCTTCACTCGTTTCCGGAAGCGCTTGAGTGGCAAAATCGCACCATTCTTGATTTCGTTTGCAATTTGGTGCTCGTCGAATTTGGCTCCCCCACTGATTCGGGTTTATTCCTTGGCGTCTGTCCGGGGAGCGTTGTCGTGGCCGTTTAGCCTCACCCCATTGGTACCTGCGTAACAAAGCCTGCAGTCACCAGTTTGGGGTTTGCCATGACACAGCTCGACGATGTGGTCGTGCCGCTGTTGAGCGCGCGCATATTCAGCGGCCTCTCGCCCGCACAATTGAAGGCGCTGGCGCTTGAAGCCGAGGCGGTCACCTTCAAACGCGGCGACGTCGTCATCCGGACCTACCAGGAGGGCGATGGCGCCTATCTGATCGGCAGCGGCAGTGTGGTCGAACATCACGAAGCCGATGATCGCGAGCCGCAGCAGGAATTCGGTGCCGGCGCCATGATCGGCGAAATGGCCATGCTGATCGAAACACTCCATTCCTCGACCATTGTGGCCCGCACAGCGGTGAAGGCGCTGAAGTTCAAGCGCGCAGCGTTGCACGCCTTGATCGCGAAAGACCCCACCCTGGCGGAGCACTTTGTCGACCGCATGCGCGCGCGCCTGTCGGACACGGCCAAGAAACTGCGTGAGGTCGACGCCATGTTCGCGGGCGCGGACCGTCCCGGCGTCCCCGTCCCGCGCCTGAGTTAGCCGCCCCTGCCGCCCTTCCTTCTTATCTGCACGTACAACGCGCCGCTTCCGCCATGGCCGCGGCCGGCTTCAGTGAAGCTCACCACCAAGGCCCGCGCTGTCCCGTCGGACAGCCAACGCGGCACCTGATCGCGCAGCACGCCACGGCGCGTTTCCTCGAACAGGGAAAACGGCTTCAAGTCAGCGTTGTCTGCGGACACGCCCTTGCCAGTAATCACCTTTACGTGGCGCAACCCATTGGCCTGAGCCGAGCGCAAAAAGCGCATCAACGCCTCGCGCGCTTCGTCCTGGCGCAGGCCGTGCAGATCCAGCCGCGCCTCGATGGCAATGCGGCCGGCACTGAGGCGCTTGGCGCGGCGAGCCTCGAATTCCGCTAGCGTCGGTGCCTTTGCAACAGTGGCCACTTTCTTCGGCACCGCGGTCTTTGCCGCTCTTTCAGGCTTGGCGACGGCGCGGATTTCCGGCGGAGGAGCACGAGCAGCCTCATCGTCCGCGTCCAACGCGTCCTTATTGCGGTCCAACGGCACGAACTGCTTTGCAACCGTCTTCCAGAGTTTGCGCTCTTCCGCAGTAACCGGCCGGCGGCCCTTGCGCCCGCTCGTCATGGAGCGTCCGGTCGAGGCAACAATGTGAAGATATGTCCGCGATCCTTGGTACGACCTGCGATCGCCTCGGCCAGGGCGCCGGTGCCCCAGAAGATATCGCCGCGCTCAGGGCCGTGAATTGCCGAGCCCACATCCTGAGCAATCATCAGATGCCGGAACAGTTTTCCCTGATCATCGCGCAGCGTCTCGGACGCCACGAACACCGGCGCGCCCAGGGTATGGAACGACGGATCGATAGCCAGGCTGCGGCGCGGAGTTAGCGGTGTGCCATGGCCGCCGAGCGGGCCGGACTTGCCGTCGGCCTCGGGCTTCGGCTCAAAGAAGATGTAGCTTTTGTTCTCGTTCAGCACGTCCTTGGCCTGCCGTGGATGCGCCAGCAGCCAATCGCGCATCGACTGCATGGTCAAAGCCTCACGCTTGATCACGCCCATGCGGATCAGCACGGTTCCGGCCGACGTGTACGGATAGCCGTTTTTGCCCGCATAGCCGATGCGAACGCGCCGCCCGTCCGTAAGCCGGATCGTGCCGGAGCCCTGCACATGCATCAGGTAGGCATCGACTGGGTTCTCGAGATAGAGCAGCTCCAAGCCGCGACCCGCGAGCGCGCCGGCGGTAATCTCGGCACGCGTAAAGTATGGCTCCAGGCCAGTCGCTGTTTTGCGCATGGAGGCCAAGCGGCCCTCGGCATTGGCCTTGGCGCGCTCGGTGGCTGGCACCACGTCCACGAGATCTTCCGGGCGCCCAAGCACGGGCACTTTATGTTTGGCGTCCGGCATGAGTGAACCGGTCAACTCCGGTTCGTAGTAGCCCGTGAGCAGGCCATCGGGTCTGTCGTGGACGACGCGGGCCGGCTCGAAGTGCGCTTCGAAGAAGTCGCGGGCTTTGGCCGGCTTTGCAGCCTCCCCGGAGGCGAGCCCTTTCGCCTTTGCACAAATCTGCGCCAGAGCATCACGGGCCTTCGGACTGCCCCCTTTAGGCGCCGCTTCGCAGGCCTGCCGAAACGCTGCCAAGGCAGCAACATGATCGTCCTCGGCCCAGCCGGGCAGGTCGGCGAATGTCACGCTCACATAGCGCGCCGAATTTCCGTCCGTTGGGCCCATCGCGAAAAGTCCAGCCAGGACGAACAGGAAAGGGGGATAGCGCATGACCGAGCCGTCAGATCGGCTCAGTTCGCGGACTGGGTGGCGACCAGCTTCCAGTTCGGGTCGCGCGAGGTCACTTCGCGCGCAAACGTCCAGATGTCCGTCACCTCGCGCACCAGATTGGCGTCACCCTCGATGATGGTACCGGCCTTGTTGCGCACGACGGTGATCAGTTGGCTGACGAATTTCACCGTCACTTTTGCGATCGAGTCCTTCAGCTCGGCGTCGATAAGATCGGCCTTGTGGATACCGATGAAATTGGTCTCGTTCACCTCGCCCCGCCCCTCGCGCTCGGTCAAGGCGCGGGCAAATCCGTCAAACACTTCGCGAGCGGTGAGGGTCTTCAGCTGTTTCCGGTCTCCCTGCGCGTAGGCAACGACAATCATCTCATAGGCCGTCTTGGCGCCGCTCAGGAAGGCCTTGGGATCGAAGCTGGCATCCTTGCGGGCAATAGCGAGCAGCTCTGTCTCAAGCGGAGATCCGGCCGGCGCCGCACCCTTGATGCGTTGTTCAGCAGCCGGGGCATCGGGGCCGGCCGCCTCTGCCCGGGCATCGCTGCCCGAGCGCGGTAGCGGGATGACATTGTCGGAGGCCGAACTCGACGACCTGTCGTCAGCAACCGGCCGATAGGTCTTCAATGGCCGCTCATTACCGGTTTTTCGGCCAAGGACGCTGACCAGCCGCGCGATCAACAACACGGCCACCAGCAGAAACACGATTGTGGGGATTTCGAACGAACCGTTCATGGGGACATGGTCTCGGAGGTCAGCTTTTCGGCAGCGGATCGGTTTGGTCAAACTTTGCGGTCAGCTTAGGGCATTGCCAGGCTCGCGCCAACAAGGATCGACCCGGAGGCCCTGTGCACCTATATGATACTCAACAATACCGCCTCGCGGAGCCCGAATTCCAATGGCGTACTTTTTCCTGGCCCTGTTCATACTGCCGTTCCTGGAAATCTACGTGCTCATTTCCGTCGGTAGCGCCATCGGCTTTGTCCCGACGGTTCTGCTCGTTCTGGGGCTCAGCCTATTCGGCGCCTATCTGCTGCGCCAGCAGGGGCTCACGGCCCTGTTCAAGGCCCAAGGTGCCCTGGCCAGTGGTCGCATGCCGCTTGCCGCCATGGTCGATGGCGCGGGGCTGACGCTTGCCGCTGGACTGCTTGTCACCCCCGGTTTGATTACCGATGCGATGGGCTTTGCGCTGCTGATACCGCCGGTGCGGCACTGGGTGTTGCGCTGGATTTTCGGACGTCTGATCCAGACACACGGGTTCGAACGCCCGGCGCCAAACGGGCCGGCCCGCCCGGGAGCAACGCCGGCACCGGCGCCAAAAACCAACACAATCGAAGGCGACTTCCACCGTCTGGATGAGTGACCAAACGCCGATTGCCGGTCTCCATGCGGTATGCTAGGGCCGCGGCCTCGCGAGGCAATTCTGACTGAACCGGAGGACTGACATGGCGGCGGACGACAAGGGCAAAAAGGGCGAGAATGGCGCCGCCAAAGCCGCGCCGGCGGGCGACCCGTCGGTGAAAGTGCTCGGTCAGTACATCAAGGACCTCAGCTTCGAGAACCCCAATGCACCGAAGTCCTTTCAGCAGACCACGGGCGAGCAGCCGCAGCTGGATGTCAGCCTCAATGTCGGCATCAAGGTGCTCGGCGACAACGTCCATGAGGTGACGTTGAACGTCGAGAACAAGCTGGCGGGTCCCGCAGGCGTGCTGTTCCAGCTGCAGCTGGCCTACGCCGGCGCCTTCCAGATCGAGAATGTGCCCGACGAGATCAAGCAGCAATTGCTGCGCATTCAGTGCCCGACGCTGCTGTTCCCGTTCGTGCGCCGCCTGGTCGCCGACCTGACGCGTGACGGCGGATTCCCGTCGCTCTATCTCGACCCCGTCGATTTTGGCCAGCTCTACATGCAGGAAATGGCCAAGTCGAAGGCCCAGGGCACGGCTTAGGGCCATTTTTCGCTCTGAAACACTATTGTCATGCCGGCACGGCGCAGCATTTTGACGCTGCGCTGCAGACCCGGTAGCTCAACGGCTCTACCGTGATGCGATGGAGCAGGAACCGATGGAGATCCCGGATGCACTGCACCATGAAGAATGCTGCAGTGCATCCGGGATGACTATTGGCGATGGATTTGATCCGGGATCTTAGTCGATCGCGAGTTCTTCGTCGCTGCCGATCGGATCGTCCGACATCGGCATACCGAGCCAAGTGGCATCCTTCAGCGTCGCCAGAAACTTCTTGTGCGCCTCGATCTCAGCCGCCGTGATCCGCGATGGCAACGGCTGCAACCGCATGGGCAGCGGTTTGCGTGAGGCGCCCTTGGTTACCGGTCCATCCCGTCGGACGCTCAGATCCATCTTGGTCTGATGCCCGCCGCTTAGTTCCAGGTAGACCGAAGCCAGCAGCTCACAGTCGATCAGCGCGCCGTGTTTCACGCGTGCTGACGTGTCGATGGCGTAGCGTTTGCACAAGGCATCCAGGCTGTTGGGACCACCCGGATGCTTGCGGCGCGCCAGCATGAGCGTATCGACAACGCGATCGAACGACAGCGGCGGCAGGCTCAGCCGCGCCAGCTCGGCATTGAGAAAGCCGATGTCGAAACTGGCGTTGTGGATCACCAGCGTCGCGTCACCGATGAATTCGATGAAGGCCGGCGCGATATCGGCAAACTTCGGTTTGCCTCGGAGGAACTCGGTCGACAGACCGTGCACATTGAACGCCTCGGCCGGCACGTGCCGCTCGGGATCGATGTGACAATGATAGTGCACCTTGGTCGGAAACTGGTTGACCAGCTCCACGCAGGCAATCTCGATCACCCGGTCATCGCCCGAGGCGTCGAGGCCAGTGGTTTCGGTGTCGAGAACGATTTCGCGCAGCATGCGTGGCCCGGCTTAGATCCAGTGACGTTCGAAGACCGTGCCCGTGCGGGTGGCCAGTTGTTCGAGGACTGTATCGAGGTTCGCGAGCGTTTGATGTAGCTCAAGGCCGGTATCCACCACGACGTCGGCCCTGCGGCGCTTTTCCCCATCTGGCATTTGGCGGGCGAGGATCATGGCCAGTTTTTCCCGCGTCATGCCGGGACGTTCAAGGACACGCTGGCGCTGCAACTCGGGCCCACCACTGGCGAGCACCACGACATCGACCAATCGGTCAGCGCTGGTCTCCATCAATAGCGGGATTTCCAGGACGGCAATCGGATGGCCGGCGGCCTTGGCTGCGTGCAAGAACGTGCGCTCGCTGGCGCGCACCAAAGGATGGACGATCTGTTCGAGGCGTTTGAAGCCATCGGGATGATTGGCAAGGGCGGCGGAGAGCAAACGCCGATCAACCACGCCGGCAGTGGTTGTGCCGGGAAAGGTCCGCTCAACGAGCTGAGCGGCTTCAGCCGAATACAGACGGTGCACCTCGGCATCGGCATCGAAGACCGGAATGCCGCGCGAGCGCATGTGCGCCGCAAGCGTGCTCTTACCCATGCCGATGGACCCTGTTAGGCCGACAACTAGCATTCAATGCGCCCCGATGTTCGCGGCGACCAGTTGGTAGAGTTCGTCCGTCACTCGAGGTTTGACGCCAAACCAATGTTCGAAGCCGACCCCCGCCTGATGCAGCAGCATGCCGAGCCCGCCGAGAGTGCGCTGGCCAGAGGCGCGCGCCGCCGCAATAAGTGGCGTTTCGAGCGGGACGTAGACCAGGTCATAGACAATGGTTTCGGGGTTCAGAGATTCGATGGAAATGTCCAAAGCGACCTGCCCGGCCATGCCTTGCGTCGTCGTGTTGACCAGCAGACTGCAATCGGAGACGCCATCGATCCGCTGGTCCCAATCCAGCGCCTCGACATCATCGCCGAAGTAGGCCACGAGGTCGTCCGCTCGCGCACGGGTTCGGTTGGTGAGGAGGATGTTTCTGCAGCCCGCCTTGCGCAAAGCGTAGATCACCGCGCGCGCGGCCCCGCCTGCTCCGACCACGAGCGGTATGCCGGGCGGCTCGCGCCAATCCGGATAAGTCATTTCGAGATTGGCTAGAAAGCCATGCGCGTCTGTGTTGGTCGCGCGCAGCCGGCCGCCCTCCATCCAAAGCGTGTTCGCCGCCCCGATGGCGCGCGCAATGTCGTCGGCCGTGTCGACCAGCTTCAGCACCGCTTCCTTGTGAGGCACGGTGACATTGCAGCCGGCTAAGTCTCCGCGGCGCAGGCCCTCGATGAAGGCGCTCAGCTCTTCCGGCTTTACGGGCGCGCGCTCATAGCTGCCTTCAATCCCATATTTCTTCAGCCAATAGCCATGAATCATCGGTGAGCGTGAATGACTGACCGGCCAGCCAATGACTGCTGCTTTGCGCATCGTTACTCCTCAAGGACGCCGTGGCGCCGAAGCTCAGCCAGCAATTCCAAGAGCGGCAGGCCGAGGATGGTGAAATAGTCACCATCAATGCGCTCAAAAAGCTGGATGCCTTCGCCCTCCAACTGATAAGCGCCGACCGTGGTGGTGAGGATATCAGAGAGCCGGGAGACGTAACTGTCGAGCCAGGACTCGGTGAACGGGCGCACGCGCATAGATGCTGATCCGACATGGCTCCAAATGGTGCGACCGGCTTGCGCGATGGCGACGCCCGAATGCGGGTGATGGTCGCGGCCGCGCAGCCGCATCAGCACCGCTCGCGCAGTATCGGCGCTGCTGGCCTTGGTCAGGATTTCACCGTCCAACTCGAGCATCTGGTCGGCCCCGATCACAAGCGCATCCGGCCGGCGGCGGCTGACGGCCTCGGCCTTCAGCGCGGCCAGTTTGCGGGCCAGCTGGGGCACAGCGCGTTCGGTGCGCTTCAGTTCCAGAACGGCCGCCGGTTCATCGATATCGGCAGGATCGACCGTGAAGGCGACACCAGCATTTTCGAGCAGCTGCCGGCGGATTTTGCTGCCGCTGGCGAGCACCACCGCTGGACGCGTATTACGCACCAAAACCTCCGCCGCGCTTGATCAATCTTGCCGTCTCATGCGACGGCCTCGCCCGGTTGGCAAGCTCTTGGCGAGCTGTGGAGAAAGAGCCGGGTTATGCACAGGGGTTGGCCGGGCGGGCGAGTTATCCCGTTTTCATCCCCGATAACCCACACCTTTGTCCACATCAGCGCTGACTCAGCGTCGGCGGATCAACTCTTGAGGTCACAGCAGCGACGGATTCAACATTCGCGAGACGCCTCCGAAGGCCATCGACAGACTTGCCCTTGGGTTCTCAACACGGGGAAGGGCGCCGCAAAGCGCTGAGATTCCAAATCAATCGCTGAGTCGTTGAGGCGGCAAGCAGCAAAACCGACAGGACTTTCTCCAACCCGCTTGCTTTGCGGCGACTCACTTTCTTGGCGCTGGCCGCGCGCCGCCATTCCCGCTATCCCTCTGTCCAACAGCAACCTTAAAATAAGACCTTAGAGTCTTTTTGGAATTTTATGGGCACCCCACCGCGCAGTGCAAAACCTCAAGCCAGCAAGGCAACCAAACGGTTCCTGAGACCGTTCGCAGGCGAGGCGCTAACGCCTCCTCCGATTTGGCTGATGCGGCAAGCGGGACGCTATCTTCCAGAGTACCGGGAGTTGCGCGCAAAAGCCGGCGGGTTCCTCGATCTCTGCTACACGCCAGACTATGCCGCCGAGATCACGCTGCAGCCGATCCGGCGCTTCGGCTTCGATGCCGCGATCATTTTTTCCGACATCCTGGTGGTGCCGCACGCTCTCGGCCAGGACCTGAAATTCGTCGAGGGCGAGGGCCCGCGGTTGGCGCCGGTGACGTCGCTTGCGGACCTCGCCCGACTCGATGCACAGCATCTGGGCGAGCGCTTCGGAAAAGTGTTTGAGGCCATCGCCAAGACGGCGTCACTGCTGCCGAAGGAAACGGCGCTGATCGGCTTTTGCGGGGCGCCCTGGACGGTGGCGACCTACATGGTCGGCGGCGAAGGGAGCACCGATCAGAAGGCGGCGCGGCTGTGGGCTTATCGCGATCCTGAGGGGTTTTCTCAGTTGATCGACAAGCTGGTCGAAACGTCAGCGGAGTATTTGAGCGGCCAGGTGACAGCGGGGGCCGAGTGCCTGCAGATCTTCGACACCTGGGCCGGCAATCTGCCTGATGACGAATTCGAAACTTGGGTGGTTGAGCCGACCAAGAAGCTGGTGGCCGCCGTCAAAAAAAAGCATCCGTCTATCCCGATCATCGGTTTTCCCAAGGGCGCGGGCGCCTCGGCGTTGTACTACATTTCCGAAACGGGCGTCGACGGCATAAGCTGCGATACGACGATGCCGCCCTATATGATGACCGAAGCCTTCCGCGACGAGAACGTCGTGGTGCAGGGCAATCTCGATCCGCTGCTGCTGGTGGCCGGCGGCGAGGCCATGGAGGCCCGGGTGGAGGAAATCCTCGAGCTCATGGATGGCCAGCGCTTCATCTTCAATCTCGGCCACGGCATCGTGCCGGAAACGCCGCCC